>DATNNM010000017.1 GCA_035601835.1 Candidatus Tumulicola sp.
GTCAAGCAGCTTTTCGTCTGCGCGTCGATCGCGCGATCAGTAGAGCCGCGATTCTCATGAGGTTGTTGGCGAGCACAGCGGCGCCGACCCACAACTCGAAGCGGTCGGGTCCCTCGGCGAGGCAGCGCTTCATGCCGCGGCCTCGGAACAGCACCGAGATGCGCCCCTCGATGCCGGCGCGAAAGCGCTGACCTTGCTTGAAGGCAGCGCTGCTCTCGTACGCTTCGCGCCGCGGCGTTCTCTTGCCGCCGCGCTGCGGAATGCACACGAGCTTGACGCCGGCGCGCTTGCACGATGCCAGGTTCTGCTCGCTGAAGAAGCCGCGATCCGAGCCATACAGCTCCGGCGCCCGGCCAAAGGCTTGCCTGTGGCACTGGAGGGAGGACACCACGTGGACCTCGTCGGGCGGGTTACCCTTCAACACCTCGTATTGCGTGATCAAGCCTCGTGCACTTTCGGCGAGGAAGACCTTGTGGCCGAACTCGATCGGCGTGCGTACCTTGCCGCGCTTGATCAGGTCGGTATGGGGCTCGAAGATGGAATAGACCTTCTCGCCGGTGGGGACCTGCTCACCATCGAGCACGCGACGCCGCGTCTGGTCGATGACGCGATCTCCCAGCCCGCAAAAATGCTCGATCTGTTTGCGCAGCTCCTCGATGGCCATGTCGGCGAGCATGTCCTTGCCGCGCATCGTGCGGGTTTTTTCGAGCCCAGCTCGCGCGTTCCCAACGACGTCCTCGGCAATGCCGATGAGCACCCGGTATGTCCCGGTCTGCTGCGCCTGGCGCTGCCTCGTCGTCATGCGCTGGATCTCGTACATCCGACGCCGCGCCGCGCGCGTGCGGTCGCAAAACCCCTTGATCCGCGGCAATTCCAGCGCTTTTCCCAGACGGCGAACAAAGCGTGTGACGACGCGGACCACGTCCCATAGCAAGGTGTTGTCGGTCGGATGATGGATGTCGGTCTGCACTACCGTCGTGTCGACCCGCAGCTTTGCACCGTCCTCCAATCCGAGCTCGACCGCCGCTCGAACCAGTAGATCGTTCGCCACTTTCAGTGTCTGTGGTGTCAGCCGGATGAAGCCGCGCTGAAACGCGTCATGCTTCGGCACCGGCGCGCAGTAGAAGTCCGTGAACCGACGCAGCGTCAATCCATCGGCGATGCGTTCGCGCAACTCGCGATAGTCCCAGTTCTTGAGCCGCATCAGAACCAGCGAGCGCAAAATCTGCGTCGCCGTCAACCCGTTGCGACCGCTGCCAGGTCGCTTCAGGCCACGCACCAGATCTCGCCGGATTCTCTCGATGATGTCCCGCTGTTCGTCGAGAAAATCGGATATGGCCTCCAGCCGCGGCTCCAGGTGCACACCCTGCTCACCCTGCCGGATCAACTCCCAATCGGCAAAACTGATCTGCCGCGCCGTCGCTCTCACGCTGCTCAGCTCTTCCTACTTTTTGGCGCTTTGGGCCGCTCTCGCTTCAATGCCTTCACGTAGCGCGGCGCAGCCTGCTGCAGCAGCTCCTGCAAGGCCCGTCCGTTGTCCAGCCCGCGGCGCACCTCGGGCACCAGTTCTTCGGGAACGTAGACCGCAACCCGGCGGCCCTTCAGTCGTCCGTATAGGACGTGGCTCGGATGTTGCTCACCCGACATACAAGCCGGACAGTTCTCGCGCACACAGGGGCTGCGGCGAAAGCTCAGGGAGCCAAGCAGCGCAGGCCAAAGCTCCGCTGCCTCGCTCTGCAGCCAGCCAACAACATCGGACGATGATTCGAATCGTGCTTCTTTCATGCATTATATGTGTCATATCGCACACGTACGTGCAACAAAAATGTGCGAACGAATAGCCCTGCAAACCCGCAATCCCCAGTGCTATTTTGCGTTTCGCGACAGAAACTAGTCTAGCGCGACCAAATGGAAACGTTACCGGCGTCAGCAACATCTCGCGCGACCTCTCTGGCAAGCTGGTGCAACACTTGCTCGAGATCGTTCCCGGCATGAATCGTGTCGGCGTGGTGCACAATGCCAGCAATCC
>DATNNM010000018.1 GCA_035601835.1 Candidatus Tumulicola sp.
GTACGCGTCTTGGCGTACGCTTCGAATTCCGGGTCGACGCCCTGTGGCTGCAGGGCCTGCACAGCCATTGTTACTTGATGTTGCCGATGATCTGGTACAGCGGCAGGAAGACTGAGATGACGATGAAGCCGACGATGAAGCCCATCACCACGATCAACATGGGCTCCAGCAGCGACGTCAGCGACGCCAACATGTACTCGACCTCGGTATCGTAGAAATCGGCGATCTTGGTCAACATGCCGTCGAGGTTACCGGTCTCCTCGCCGACCGACACCATCTGGGTGACGAGCGGCGGGAACATGCCCGACAATTGCAGCGGCACGGCGATCGATTCGCCTTCGCGCACGGACTCGCGCACTTTATTGACCGTCTCAGCCACCACTTCGTTGCCCGAAGCCTTGCCGACGATCTCGAGCGCCTGCATGATCGGCACGCCTGACTGCAGCAGCGCGCCCAACGTGCGGCAGAAGCGCGAGATCGCGACCTTGCGGATCAGTTGACCGAACACGGGCAGCTTGAGCTTGAAAGCGTCGTATTGGCGCTTGCCCTTCTGCGTGGACACGTAGCGGTTGAACACGAAGTACAAGACGATCATGATCACGATCGCCGGGATGAAGACATACGGATTGCGCGCGCCGTTGGTGAAAACGATGAGGATCTTGGTCGGCACAGGCAGCTTCATCTGCATGCCTTCGAAGAGCTGCACGAAGGTCGGCAAGATGAAGATGACGAGGAACAGCACGATGAGGCTCGCCATCACCAAGATGACGGCCGGGTAGGTCATCGCCGACTTGACCTTCTTCTTCAGGTTGAAGTCTTTTTCGAGGAAGGTGGCCAGCCGGTTGAGCACGTCGTCGAGAATACCGCCGAGTTCACCAGCTCGCACCATGTTCGTGAACAGCTGGCTGAAGACTTTCGGGAATTTCGCCAGCGCGTTCGCCAAGGTCGAGCCGCCCTCGACCTCTCGGCGCACTGAGGTGATGACCGGTTTGAGTTGACTGTCCTCGGTCTGCACGCTCAAGACGTCAAGACACCGGACCATCGCGAGGCCCGCGTTGATCATCGTCGCGAACTGACGCGCGAAGACGACCAAGGCTTGCTCGTTGACGCCGCGCAGTTTTCCGAAGATGGCACCGACGTCGCTTTGCAGGACGCCGCCGGATTTCTGCGCGATGCCGGTGACGTAATAGTTCATCTCGCGGAGCTTCGCGCGCAGCATGCGCTCGTTCTCCGCTTCGATGACCCCGTTGACCGACTTGCCGCTGGCGTCTTTGGCCTGATAGGCGAAACTTGGCATTACTTATGCTACCTCAAAGTTTTGCGTTTTGTCCAACCAAGATGATGATGAGCAGTACGAGCAGCCATGCGAGTGATTGCATTGCGTTCCGACCCCCTCTTTTCCGGGGCTAAAGCCCCGGCACTACAACTAGACGCCCTCGATGAGCTTGCGCAGCTCTTCGGGGTGCATCGACGCGGCAAAAGCTTCTTCTGCCGTGACCATGTGTTTGCGTACGAGATCGCGCAGCGACATGTCGAACGTCTGCATGTGCATGCCGCGGCTGGTGACGATCGCGTTGTTGATCTGGTGAACCTTGTTCTCGCGGATCAGGTTGCGGATGGCGGGCGTGGCCACCATCACCTCGGCCGCAGGCACGCGGCCGACGCCCGACGCATGCGGCAACAGCCGCAGGCACACGACCGCCTCGATCACCGAGGCGACTTGTACGCGGATCTGCTGCTGCTGGTGCGCCGGGAAGACGTCGATGATGCGGTCGATGGTCTGCGCCGCGTCAGATGTGTGCAAGGTGGCGAACACCAAGTGACCGGTTTCCGCGATGGTCAGCGTGGTGGAGATCGTCTCCATGTCGCGCATTTCGCCGACCAGCACGACGTCCGGGTCTTCGCGCAGCGCGGCGCGCAGCGCGGTGGGAAACGTGGCCGTGTCCTGTCCGACTTCGCGCTGGTTGACGATCGACATCTTGTGGAAGTGGAGGTACTCGATCGGGTCCTCCATCGTCATGATGTGGCGCGCCATGCTCGAGTTGATGACGTCGATCATGGAGGCGAGCGCGGTCGACTTGCCCGAGCCCGTGGGCCCGGTGACCAGTACGAGACCGTGCGGGCGGGAGACCAGGTCTGCCATCACCGCCGGCAAGTTGAGGGTGGTCAGCGCGGGCACTTGTGACGGGATCGCGCGGAACACCGCGCCGATGACGCCGCGCTGCTTGAACGTGTTGATACGGAAACGGCCAAAGCCTTTGAGGCCGTGCGAGAAGTCGAGCTCGTTGGCCTTCTCGAAGCGTTCCTTTTGCGGATCGGTCAAGATGCTGTAGACGAGCCGCTTGGTGTCGTCCGGCGTGAGTTTCGGGAATTCGGTCGGGGTCAAGCGGCCGTCAATGCGCAAGATCGGCGGTAGCCCGACGCTCATGTGAAGGTCCGATGCGCCGCGCTCGATGGTCACGCGCATCAACTCGTCCATGCGCAGTCCGAGGAGGTCGCTTACATTTGCTGCCACGCTAGATATCTCGCTCTTTCCCGCTCAACTGTCAAGGGTACGTCGCCACGGCATAAGTTGCCAAGGCAAGCCCTGCCTCTTCTTCTTCTATCGGCTATTGCGCCCGTTCTTGTAGGCCTGAGGCTTTAGCCCCGGTCCTCATCGCTATGAACACCGGGACGGCGAATATGACCCCCGTCAAAGAAACGAGCGCCCACGTCGACTGGATTGCCAGCCCCTCGAGGATGTACCGCAGCGGGATGAGCGCTGCGAACCACCAGGCATACACCGCCCAGCGACCGGTCGCCGACACTGCCGGCGCCAGCCACAACAGATACCAAGGATGGACGATCGGCGAAGCCCATATGAAGCCGGTCACAGTTCGCCATAGGTGCGCGAACGACTGATCCTTGACGAAGCGGATCGCGGACCAAGCCGCGACGCAGAGAAAGCCGAACACGAGCAGGAGCTGGATCAAGCGCGGCCACGTGAGCACGCCGACCAGCGGCAAGGCCGGCACGCCGCCGAATACCGGCAAGCCCGCGGTGCCGGCCGCGAAGAACGGCCAAGACAGCAGCCAGCTCGGCGACATCGCGAGCACGTTGATGTTGCCGGACGCGGCATGCAGCGTGCTGTCGCCCAGCCAGAACGGTCTGAAGCACAAGGACGGGATGGCGATCGCGAAGAGCCCGCACAACACACCCGCGACCGCAGACTTGCGCCAGGCGATGGCGATCAGAAACGGCAGGGCGAGAACGGAGACGTACTTGATCGCCACCGACGCGCCCAGGAGCACGCCGGCGAGCAGCGGCAGCTCGTCGACGAGCGCGAATGCCCAGGCCGCCGGCGCCAGCATGAGGATCTCGTTGTGGCCGCCGACCGCCGTTTCGTACAAGACCAGCGGATGGAACGCGAAGAGCGCAGCTCTGCGGCAGCGTTCCTGAGGCGGCTCGCGACGCAAGACGTACAGCAAGGCCGCCAACACGAGTGCAGCCGCGGCGACCGCGAGCGCCCGGTACGACCAGGCTTGCCACCACAGGCTCGCGCCTGCTTCAAGTCGTGCGATCCCGCCCGCCATCAGCGTCCACAGCGGCCCATACGGGTCACCGTACGGCGGATTTTTCGTGTAGCCCGCGATTTGCGCGATGACCTGGTCGCCGGCGGCGACCGGCGCCGCCCCAAGCGCGTACGGATTCAGTCCGTGCAGGCCATACAGCCGCCCGTACATGACGTAGTAGTAGAGATCGCCGGAATGCACCGTTGAAAAGGAAGTGAGGACCGCCGCCACCGCTATAAAGGAAGCGACCACGAGAGCCGGACGGCCTGCCACGCCGAGCGCACGCGCCAATTGCCAACCGGCAAGCGCCAGACAGGCGAGCATGCCCCAAAGCGCTGCGAGCACCGGCCAGCCGGGGTAGGCCGATTGCACGAGGTGGATCGGCAGCGTGAAGGCATACGCCACGTCGTAGCTATGCGAAGGGTCGCGGAAGAACTCACTCGCCACTGCGAGCCGCTGCTCGGCCCAGCCGCCCGCGAGCGCGATGGCGATCATCGCCGCGATCCAGATCCACAGGCGCATCAACGTTTCTCTTCCAAAGCATACACGGTGACGGAATCAGCGCTGAACATCCGCCGGAGCACACCCGCGCGTTCGTCGGCCGCCAGCACACCCCAGTCGATTCCGGTGGGCGTGCGTCGCACGTACGCCGGGTGAGCGTTGACCACCATGTACGTGAAGCCTGCGTCCATAAAGTCTTGATAGCGGCGCTTGGCGGGCGCTTGCCAATCCACGTCCCAGCGCGCTTGATAAAACGGATTCGCCCAAACAGTATTCGACCCGAAGTAGTAATCGCGCACATCGTCGAGCGCGACGATCTTCGCTCCCGGCGCCTTCGCGCCAAGCCATTCGGCCGCGCCGTACGTCTCCAAGCGTGCCCGCAGGTACTGTGCACCGGTCTCGGCGTGTGCGAGGTACGCGAACGCCGGCGCCAGGCTGTTCGAAGCCTCGTTCTCGAGCGCAGCGAACCAATTCGAGGCCACGCCGAAGACGCACAAGCCGAGCAGCACGGCGCAAGCGACGTTGCGCAGCCGGGGCGCCGCGTCCACTGCGCCGGCTGCGGCGATGATCGACATCAGGCTCAAGGCCGGAAGCAGAAAGCGCCACTGTTGCGTCGTGACGAACCACACGGCGGTCAGCGCCATGCCTACGAGCGCGAGCGAGCGCGTGCGCCGCAGCAGCGCGACCGCGGCGATCGCCAAGATGCCGCCCAGACGAAGCGCGTAGCCTGGATCGCCGCAAAACGAGCGCGGATCCGCGACAAGACGCCAGGGCAGCAGGAAGGCATCGCGCAACGACGTGCCGCCGCCGCACCAGTGACGCGTCATCTCCAGATAGCGCTGCCCGAAGGCTTGCAGCTCAGGCGAAGCGCCGAAATTGGCGACGAAGAGGGGGTACAGCGGATCTCCGGCAAGCGCCCACGTGCGCGCGTACCAGCCGGCCGCCATCAGCGCGAATCCGATCCCGAAACCGCCGAGGCGCGCGCGCCACTGCGCGGGCGCTAATGCGACGGCGAAACCCGCTGCGATCGCGCCAGCCGGCAAACCCGGATACTTCGACGCCGCCGCTGCTCCCGCGAGCGCGCCGCAAAGCACGCCGAGAGAAAATCCGGACTTCGCTCGGAACGCTACATTTCTGTCGTCGTTTTTGTCGTCGCTCTTGTCGCCGGCGAACAGCGGCACGGCCAGGGCGGCGACCAGAAACAGCGCGAACGGCACGTCGATGTAAAACGTCGGCGCAAGCCACAGCCACAGCGGACTGGCGGCGAGCAGCGCTGCGGCGATCGGGCCGGAGCCCGGCGCGAGGCGTTGCGCGATAACGCCGCACAGCATCACCAGCGTGATTCCGGCGCCCAACGTCGCGAAAGCTGCTCCGGCGCTTCCCGCGATGGCGTATGCAGGCAGCGCCGCCGCTTCCGAAAGTTGCGGGAAGGCGCTTTGCACCATCTGCTGGTCGAAGCCGAAGGTTCCCCGCTCGAGCGCGCGCGCCACCAGCGGCAAGTGATAGGCGATCGGATCCCACCACACCGCGGGCAGCGCGGCGGCGACAGCCGCAGTCGTAATGGCCGCGCCGACGATCGCGTACGCGCACTTGTCGAGCGCCGTTCCGTCGCGCCAGCTCGCGCCGAGCGCCGCGAACAGGCCGGGCGTCTGAGCCATCATCCTTATATGCGCGGGAGCGCGCGCGAGCGTGAGTATCACCAGCAGCGCGATCGCAGCCAGGCTGCTCGCGAGGTGGGCCAGTCCGAGCAACGCGACCGCCGAACCGATGAGGGCGTAACCCAAAGCCGCCCCGACGAAGCGCGCGTGGCCGCCCTCGACATCGGGAAGCAGCTTGGCGATCGTCCACGAACCAAGGTCGGCGGCGAGCGCCCACAACCACGCTGCGGCGACGACGCCGCACGCGAACCTGATCCCAAAATCTCCCGCGTCCAGCCAATGCATCTAGGCGGGCTCCGAGGCAGCCCGGCGCAGCCGCGCGATCAGCACCGGCCCGAGCAAGAACGCGCAGGTGAACGCCACCTGCAGGGGCAGCGGGAAACGGTTCTGTGCCACCGTCTCGAGCGGGTAGCGCAAGAATACAAGCGCGGCGAACCACCAGGCGTAAGTCGCCCACGCGCCGCCGCCTGCCATCGCCGGTGAAAGCCACAGCACGTACCACGGGTGGATCGCGGGCTGCGTCCAGATGAGCGCCGCGATCGTGCGCCACAGAGCGCCGGCGCGGCCGCGTTGCACATACTCCCAGATCGAGACCAGCGCGATGATCGCGAACACGATCAAGAAACCGTTGCGGATCGGGTTGACGAACTCGACCAGGCCCGCCGCGTAGTAGCGATATTCGACCGTCCACATGGGCGACATCGCAAGCGCAGGCGGACCACCACCCGGCGCCGCGCTCTGCACATGAGCGGCGCTCCAAAACGGCACGAAGCATACGAGGGGCACGGCGAGCGCGAGCAGCGACGCGAGACCTGCGCGCAGCCAACCCGAATGGCGCGCCTTGAGGAAGAAAAACGGCAGCGCCACCAGGGAGGCATACTTTATGGAAATCGATGCACCGAGCAGCAGCCCGGCGTACAGCGGCATCTCCTCGACCAGCGCAAACGCCCAGATGCCGAGGGCGACCATGATGACGTCGTTATGCGCGCCGACTGCCGCTTCATAAACCACGAGTGGATTGAACGCGAACGCGCCGACGCGCGAACACCGTTCGCGCCAGCTCAGACGCCGCAGGATATGCCACAGGCCGCCGGTAGCGGCCAATGCGGCGCCCACGGCGAGGATGCGCTGCGTCCACAACTGCAACCACAGCGTCGCTCCCGATTCGAGCCGTCCGATCAGACCTGCGAGCAGCGTCCAAAGCGGGCCGTATGGATCCGCATACGGCGGGTTGCTGAGCGCGGCGAGGGAAAGCTTGAGCGCGGGGTCCGACGCCAACGACAGCGGCGTGCTCAAGACGTACGGGTTGATGCCATGCACGCCGAAGATGCGCGCGTATGCCGCGTAATAGTATATGTCGGCCGATAGCGTGAGCGGAAGGAACGTCAAAGCCACGAGCAGCGCTGTTTGGATCCCGAAGAACCTGCGCCGCGACTCAGGCGAATCGGCGAGAGCGCGCGTCAGGCGCCAGCCACACAAGCCGAGCAGCAGCGCCATCGTCCACAGCGCGGCGACCATCCACCAACCCTGCGCGGCACAGTTGATCACGGGGATCGGCAGCGCGAGACCCGCCGTGCAATCCTGCGCGCCGCTATAGCCGCGGACGACGGCTTCGGCGGACAGCATCGCTGCAGCGCCCGCTGCGGCCGCGGCAAAGATCGCGACGGTCCACAACGTGGGCACAGGCTTGGCGGCGCGTGTCGGCGCGGTCGTCAATTCGCCGGCGTCTCGAGATAGCGGGAGTAAGCTTCGAGATCCGCGGCGCCATTGCGCTGCTGCGCCTGCAGCCGCTCGCGCGAGGCGCGCGCGCGCCTGCGCAGGCGCACTCCCTCCGCCCATATGAGCGCTCGATGCAACGGCGGCAGAGCGACGCACGCGGCGCGCAGCGCGAGCAATGCGCTTCCCGACACCCGCGCGTGGTAGCGGTCGCGCAGCATGAGAGCCGCGGCGCGAGAGCCTTCAGCGTCGCCGCGCACCAGCGACTTGACGCTGATCTCCAAGAGCTTGCCGCGCACCTGCGCCAAAAGGCGCCGGCGCAGTTCGGCGCGCGCGGCCGCATCGATCCGCTCGTCGCCGGCCAGAGTCCGGATCATCTTCTCATAGCCGGGCACGACCGCGACCGTTTCGTTGACGGAGTTCGAACCGGGATGACTGACGTAGGCGGCGCACGGAGCGAATGAGACCAGCATGGGGAAGCGCGCCGCGACGCGCATAGCGTAGTCGAGGTCCGAAGCCGGACCCACTTCCCGATCCAGCACCCCGACCCGATCGATGGCCTCGCGCCGGAATACGATACCGGTCCACGTCGGGTGGCGGTTGCCGAGCATGCGCAGCGCGCCTTCGGGAGGTTCAAAGGTGCCCTCCCGAGGCCAGTATGCCAACGGCACGTACAGCAGCGCGCCGTCTTCGGCGAACTCGAGCGTAGAGCCCGCGAAGAGCAGCGCGTCGGGTTGCGACTCCAGCGCGGCGACCGCGGTCTCATAGAAGTTCGGGAAGAGCACGTCGTCGTCCGACAAGAACGAGAACAGCGGCGTGTCGACGGCCCGCATGCCGAAAAGGAAATTCTCGAACGCGCCGATATTCGCCGGATGGCGATGGTAGATCACCCGCGGGTCGGCGGCGGCGATGCGCGCGACGACCGCCTCGGTTTCGTCGCCCGACGCGTTATCGAAGACGCGGACGATGATGTGACGGTAGGTCTGCTCCAAAACGCTGCATATCGCGCGACGCAGCAGCGCCGGCCGGCGATACGTCGGGATGACGGTGGTGATGGTCGCCATCATGCGAAGAAGCTGACGACGCCGTCGATGACCCGGTCCGCGAACTCCGGCTTCATGTTCGAATGCAGCGGAAGCGTGAGGACCTCCGTCACGACCTTTTCGGTCACGGGGAGCTCAGCGCGCTTGGCGTCCGCGAAATACGCGTGCCGGTGCACGGGCACGAAGTGGATGCCCACGTCGATGGCGCGCTCCCTCAGATGGGCGATCAGCGCCTCGCGCTTGCCGCCGAGCACGCGCAGGCTATAAATGAAGGGCGAGACGTCGGTGAAATCGCTTGGCGGCACCCGCACGCCCGCGAGGGCTCCAAAGGCCTGGTTGTAAGCACGGCAAACGGCTTGCCGGCTATGGATGAATTCATCGACGCGCTTGATCTGCGAGACGCCGACGCTCGCCATGATGTTGGTGAGGTGATAGCGGTACCCGTCGCTGACTACGTCGTAATCCCAGGCCCGGCGATTCTTGTAACGTTCGGTCGTGTCGCGGTCCACGCCCAGCAGGCGGCGCCGCTGCAGACGGTCCCGTTCGTCCTCATCCCCCAGCACGACGCAGCCGCCGTCGATGGACGTGATGACCTTGACCGGATCGAAACTGAACGCGGCCAGGTCCCCGTAGCTGCCGATCTTCTTGCCTTCGATCGCCGTGCCGAAGGCGTGGCATGCATCTTCGATGACGCGCAGACCATGCTGCTCGGCCAGCCGGAACACTCCGGTCTGGTCGCACGGGATCCCCGCGAAATGCAAAGGTATGATGGCTTTCGTGCGCTTGCCGACGAGTTCGCCCGCAGATTCGCAGTCGATCCCCAGATCGTCGTCCCGAATGTCGCACATGACCACGTCGGCGCCCGTCAAGCGCACCGCTTGATGATCTGAGACGTAGTTGAACGACGGCGTTATGACTTCGTCCCCGGGGCCCACCCCGGCTGCGAGCAGCGCCAAGTGCAGCGCAGACGTGCCGGTGTTGGTGACCACGGCGTAACGTCCGTTCAGGCCCAGATACGCGGCGATCCGGTCCTCGAACTCCTTGGTCGTCGCCCCCATGCCGAGCCAACCGACATCGAGCGCGGCGTTGATGTGCTCTTTGGTGTCGGCTCCGATGTGCGGCGCGAAGACGGGAATCGTTTCGATGGCGCTTTAGTCCTTCACTCGACGCAAGTAGCCGCCGGGAGCGACCGTGATCAGCAGTCTCTCATCTATTCGAGCATCGGCTTCGAAGCGGTCGTCGGCCGCGAGAAACGCCTGCGTGGCCGTCATCGGGCTGTTCCCCCGGCCCCACGGCCGGTCGCCAAGCGCGCTCTCATCCATCCATTCCACCACGGTGTCCATCACGACGAGGTAGCTGCCTTTGGTGACGAGCGGAGCGTAGAGCCGCAGCTCCTCGGACACGTGAGCATGCGTGTGGTTCGAATCCAGCACGACCATCACCGGCGCTTTGCCCCGGGCGCGCTCTGCGACCTGCGCCGCGACGGCGGGATCGGTGGACGATCCTTCGATGAGCGCGATGCGTTTGGCAAGCGGATGCGCTTCGATAGCGGCCCGATTATGAGGCCGGATCTCGATGTCGACGCCGGCGACCATGCCGTCGCCGCCCAGCAGTTCGAGCATAGAGGCGAAGAACACCGTCAGCCCGCCGTGCGCGACGCCCGTCTCGACGATCAAGCGCGGCTTCACCTGCCAGACGATCTCCTGCAACGCGACGATGTCCTGCGGATACTGGATGACCGGCCGGCCCAACCAGGAGAAGTTATACGAGTAGCGATGCGCATTGAGCAGATCGAAGAAGCGTCGCGTCAAGCGCCGCAGCTCTTCATCCGAGGCCATGCGCGCGATGACCTCTGGATCGCGCGGCTCAGCGCTGCTCACGAGGCCGCTCCTTGATCTCGACTCGGATTTCGAATTCCCGGCCGCCGTCCTCAAAACGCACGGCCGGGTACGGTGGAAACGTCCGCGCGCGCATCAGGTTCAGCAAGTCGCGCGCATGGTACGATCGCCCCAGCTCGATGCGCGAGATCGCGTCCATCTCAGACGCGCGATGCGCGGTCGCGCGGTCGTCGTCTTGAGCGGCTCGCGGCACCGTGCCGGCGCGGATCTGCGGCCAGTGCTTGACGAAGAGGTCGACGATCGCTTTTTGCGCTTTGTCGTAAAGGCTGCGGCCGGTGTCTTCCCACGTGGTTTCGAGTCCGGACTGGAACGCGATCGCGCCTGAATCCACTCCGTCATCGAGCCAATGGATGGTCACGCCCGCCGGCGTCTCCTCGACGATGGACCAGAAATTCGGATTCTTCCCGCGATTGTACGGCAGCAGGCTCGGGTGGAGATTCAAGAATCCCAGGCGCGCGGCTGCGATCGTTTTCTTGGACAGCAGATGGGGCCACCACGCGCATATCCCGAGCTCGAGCTGGTAGCCCGAAAGTATCGCAGCCAAGCGATCGTTGTCGCCTTTGCCGATGACATGCGTGTCCTTCGCAGGCATTCCCAGCGCCTCGCTGATCTTGCCGTTCAAGCCATCCTCATCGGCGGCGTCCAGGAGCAGGCATGCCGGCCGTTCGCCGGATCGCCCAAGAAACGCCGCGACCTCGAGGCCGACCTTTCTAGCCGCCAGCAAAGCGAAGTTCACGTCAGCGCGCTTTCTGCGAGAAGCTGCGGTTCCGGGATGAGCGTGGCAAAGCGCCCGTTCCATCTCGCTATGCCGCGCATTTGCGCGGTGATCTCCGCGAGGATGTTCCACGGAAACACGACCACGACGTCGGGCTTTCGTTCAAAGATCTCTTCCGGGGCGAACACGGGCACGCGCACGCCTGGGATGAAGCGCCCCTGTTTATGGGGACTTCGATCGACGGTGTATTCGATGATATCCGTGCCGATTCCGCAATAGTTGAGGATCGTCGTCGCTTTCGCCGGCGCTCCGTAGCCTGCGAGCCGCATGCCCGTTCCCACGAGTCCTTCGACGAACGCTAGAATCCTGCCGCGCACGTCTCTCGTCCGCGCGCCAAACGCTTTGTAGACCGCTAGGGATCCCAAGCCTGCTGCGCGCTCGTGCGCCAGCAGTGACGCGACGCGCGCGGACGGCTTCGCGGCCGCGGCATGCTGCACGTGCACGCGCAGCGATCCGCCGTGCGTCGGCAATTCGTCGACGTCGCTCACCGTCAATCCGTGAGCGGCGAAGATGCGCGACGCGGTCATGAGCGAGAAATAGGAATAGTGCTCGTGGTAGATGGTGTCGAATTCCCCGCCTTCCAGCATGCGCAGCAGGTGCGGGAATTCGAGCGTGATCGTGCCGGCGGGCTTGAGGAGCGTGGCGAGTCCGGCGACGAAGTCGTTGACGTCGGGGACGTGAGCCAAGACGTTGTTGCAGACGATCAGGTCGGCGTTCGTGCCGGCCGTTCTCATCGCACCCGCTAGCGCAGTGCCGAAGAATTCCGGAAGCGTCGGGATGCCGCTCGCTACCGCTTCTGCCGCGACGTTCTTCGCCGGCTCGACGCCGAGCACGCGCACGCCGCGCTTTTGGAAACAGCGCAGCAAGTGCCCGTCGTTGCTGGCCACCTCCACCACCAGATCTGCAGGCCCGAGAGCCAGCTGCGCGGTCATCTGATCCGCATAGCGCCGCACATGCTCGAGCCAGCTGGTCGAATACGACGAGAAGTACGCATACTCGGAGAATATCTGCTCGCGGCTCACCACCTCCGGCACTTGCATGAGCCAGCACTTCGAGCAGACGTAGGCGCGCAAGGGGTAAAGCTCGTCGGCACGGTCGAGCCGGCTCCCGTCCACGAGCGCATTGGAAAGCGGCGACAGTCCGAGATCGAGCACGGCTTCGTCAAGCGCCGCGCCGCAAAACCTGCACCGGAGAGCCGTCGCGGACGCCTCCGGCCCCGTCATGGCACCGCGGCGACGCGCAGTCGCTCGATGTCGGCTTCGACCAGATCCCGCGGGTTCGCGCCGGCGCGTTGAGATTTGTGCCACTCGACGACCGAGCCCAACGCCGGCTCCAAAGGGATGTGCGCGCGCCAACCCAGCCGCTGCGCCGCCTTTGAAGAGTCCAGGCGCAACTCCGGCTCTTCCCGCAGGCCCGTTCCGCCATCATCGCTATGCTGCCAACTCGCGCCGTCACCCCAACGTTCGGCCAGAAAGTCGGCGAGCGCGCCCACCGGCCGTTCGTGATCTTCTGCCGGACCGAAGTTCCACGCCTCGGCGAATGGCGCTCCCTCTTCGCACAAGCGCTCGGCGAGCGTCAAGTAGCCCTCCAGCGGGTCGAGGACGTGCTGCCACGGGCGCACGGCTTTCGGATTTCGCACGCGCGCGGGCTTGCGGGCGATGAATGCGCTGATGACATCCGGCACCAAGCGATCGCGCGCCCAGTCGCCCCCGCCGATGACGTTGCCGGCGCGCGCCGTGGCCACCACCGCAACGGATGCGGCGGCTGCCAGCACACCGCGATATCCCGACGTCACGAGTTCCGCTGCCGCCTTGCTCGCCGCGTATGGGCTGTTGCCTCCCAACGCATCGTCTTCACGATGCCGTCGAGCATCGGGCGCAGGCGCGTAACACTTGTCGCTCGTCACCATGACAGCCGCGCGCACGCCGGCATCGCCCGCAATGGCCTGCAGCACATTGCCCGTGCCGATCACGTTCGTCTCGTACGTCGCGAGCGGCTCGAGGTAAGAGGTCCTCACGAGCGACTGCGCCGCCAGATGAAAGACCACGCTCGAGCGGGCATCGCTCAGCGCCGCGGCGACTCGGCTCGCGTCGCGGACATCGCCGCTGATCGAGCGCATGCCCCGCGCTACGTCTGCAGTCTCGAACAGGTTAGGCTGCGATGGAGGCGCGAGCGAATAGCCGGTGACGTCTGCGCCGAGGCGCTGCAGCCACAGCGACAACCACGCTCCTTTGAAACCAGTGTGGCCGGTGACGAATACCCGCCGTCCGCGCCACCAACCAGGATTCACTTCCAGACCTTCCACGGCGCCGCCCCGCGCGCCCACAAATCGTTGAGCAAGTTCTTGTCGCGCAGCGTGTCCAAAGGCTGCCAGAAGCCTCGGTGCACGAACGCGGAGAGCTGACCTTCGCGTGCCAGCCGCTCGAGCGGTTCGCGCTCCCAAACCGTGTCATCGCCTTGGATGTAGTCCATGACGCCGGGTTTGAGCACGAAGTAGCCGCCGTTGATCCAGCCGCCGTCACCCTGCGGCTTTTCATCAAAAGCTGTGATCTTGTTGCCGCTCACCGCGAGCACGCCGAATCGTCCGGGGGGCTGCGCCGCCGTCACCGTCGCCAGCGTCTTCTGTGCGCGATGAAACGCGATGAGCGCGCCGATGTCGACGTCGCTGACCCCGTCGCCGTAGGTCAAACAGAAATCTTCGTCTCCCAAGTAGCGCCGCACGCGTTTAAGGCGGCCGCCCGTTCCGGTCTGCTCGCCGGTGTCCACCACCGTCACCGACCACGGCTCCGCGGAGCTTGCGTGGACCGCGACGGAGCTTGCACGCATGTCGAACGTGACGTCCGACATGTGCAGGCCATAGTTGGCGAAATATTCCTTGATGACGTAGCCCTTGTAGCCGCAGCAGATCACGAAATCGTTGATGCCGTGGGCGGAATAGGTCTTCATGACGTGCCATAACACCGGCATGCCGCCGATCTCCACCATGGGCTTGGGACGCAGGTGCGTCTCCTCGCTGATACGGGTCCCTAAACCACCCGCCAGGATGACCGCTTTCATTCTCCTTCATGTATCGGCCAAAAGGGCGCTTTCCTCCCTGACCCGGTCGCTTGCGGCGCTGTTCCAAATGCCGATGCTTAAGATAGAATGATGGAACGCGGCGCGTTGCCCTCCCCATTGGATGCCGGCTCCGTCGCCATTGGGGTCATGGCATACAACGAGGAGGCCAACATCGGTCACCTCCTCGACAGTCTGCTGCGCCAAACCGCGGACGAGCGCATTTCCCGCATCGTCGTGGTGGCGAGCGGCTGCACTGACCGGACGTGCGAGATCGTGCGCGCGTATGCCGCGCGCGATTCCCGCGTGGAGCTCGCCGCCGAGGCCGAGCGCGGCGGCAAAGTGCTGGCGGTCAACGAGTTCTTCCGCCACGCAAGCGAACCGATTCTGCTGATCTCCGCAGCCGATCTCGTGTACTCCCCCCAGGCGGTCCAGAAGATCACCGACCCCTTGGTCGACGAGCGCGTCGGCATCGTGGGCTCGCACCCCGTTCCGCTCAATCGCGCCGATCACTTCATCGGCTTCGTGGTCAATCTGATGTGGAAGCTGCACCATCAAGTGTCGTTGGCGAGTCCCAAAATGGGCGAGGTGATCGCGTTTCGCAACGTCTTCCGCGGGCTCGATCCCAACCGTCTGGCGGACGAGGTGCAGATCGAGTACGGCATCCGCGCGATCGGCTATGAAGCGGCCTATGCGCCCGAGGCGATCGTGTACAATCGCGGCCCGGGCACGGTGCGCGAGTTCGTCGCGCAACGGACCCGCTGGTATGCGTACAACTTGCAGATGCAGCGCGATTGCCGCTTCCCGGTTTCCACCAACACGATCTCCAACGTCGCGCGAGCGGCGTGGCGCGTGCTGCGCGACGACCACCCGCGGCTCGATTGGTTCGTCGGCGCCGCGCTGCTGGAAGCGTACTGTCGCGTGGCTGGTGCGTTCGCGTCTCGCGGCTTGAATAGACCGGAGCGCCGTCTATGGACGCCGCATGCCTCGACCAAAGTCCTCGTCGAAGAACCGTCTTCCACCGAACGCAGCGTTCCAAGCCAAGTTCGCATGTAGTGCCGGGGCTTTAGCCCCGGTCGCAGCCGAGCGCTGCGCGCATCGCCTCGAGCGGCGCGGGCCTGCCCGTCCAGCATTCGAACGACAACACGCCTTGATGCAGCAGCAGCGGTAGACCGTCGCTGCGCTCGCCGCCCAAGTTCGGCGCTATCGAGGAATACGGCGTGCCGTAGTTGAGGTCAAAGATCTTGGTCTTGGGTCCCACAAGCGCGAGGATGGCGGGGGGGATGAAGGCGAGCGGCGGCGTGGCCTGCACCATCAGATCCATCGCTCCCTCACGCCGCGAACCCACGAGCAGACCCGAGTGACGCGACCAGGACCAGACGCCCGTTGCGCCTGCTTTATTGAGTGCCTGCGAGATGGCTCGCGCCGCGGGCCCAACCCCCAAGATCAATATCGCCGCATCGCGCGGTTCGAACGACCACAACTCCCGCAGCGCGCGCACGAAGCCGGCTCCGTCAGTGTTGTGCCCGATGAGGCGGCTGGATTCGACTTTGACGGTGTTGACCGCGCGCGCCTCGCGCACGCTGTCGTCAGATTCGTCGAGATGCTCGAGCATCGCTTCTTTGAGCGGCGTCGTGACGTTGAAGCCGGCGAACTCGCCGGCGCGCGCGCGGGAGACAAATGCGGCCACGTCCTCGCGGGTCACGCGCACCGCTTCGTAGGTGGCGCTGATGCCCGCGGCGGCGAAGGCCGCGGATTGCATGGCGGGCGAAAGCGAATGCGAGACGGGGTCGCCGATGACCGCGTAGCACGCGCCGCCGGCGCTCAATGCGAAGCTGCGCCCGCCTTGCGCAGACGCGAGATGAGCGGCCGCTCGAGCCAGCGCAAGATCTTGGTGGTCGGGAACTCGCGCGCTCCGATCGGCTGCACCAGCACCGCTCGCATCCCGACGAGCTTGCCGCCGAGCACGTCAGTGAAGAGCTGATCGCCGACGACGACGCTCCTAGCCGCCTCGGTGCCCATTGCCTCGAGCGCTCTGCGAAAGGCGAAGGGTGCGGGCTTCAGCGCGCCTGCCACGATGGGCACGTTGAGCGCTGCGGCCACGTCGCGCGCGTGCTGAGCGTAGTTGTTGGTGAGCAGGCAGACGCGCAGCCCGCTTCGCACCAGCGTCGCGACCCACGCCGCGATCGCGGGCCGCACATCAGCCGTGTGCCAGGGCACGATCGTGTTGTCGAGGTCGAGCGCGATGCCGCGCGCGCCCCAGCCGGTGAGCAGGTCGCGGGAGATATCCTCCACGCGTTCCACCATCGCATCCGGCGTGAGAAGTTTGATCACGGCGTCATTAGCGGGCGCGCATCCGGAACGGCTCCGCGCGCAGACGATGCACCGTTTCGATGAAACGAACCGTCCGCGCCTCGCCGTTCATGACGATCGAATGCGTGCGCGCGCCGTTGCCGAAAAAGCGCACGCCCTTGACCAAGTCGCCGTCGGTGATACCGCTCGCCACGAACGTCACATCGTCCGTCTTCACGAGATCGTCCATGTTGAGCACTTTGTCGACGTTGTCGAAGCCCATCGCCTTGGCTCGTTTGACCTCGTCCTCGTTGCGCGGCTTTAAACGGCCCATGAATCCGCCGCCGAGGCAGCGCAACGCCGCAGCCGCGAGGACGCCTTCCGGCGCGCCCCCGGTGCCGAGCGCCACGTGGATGCCGGTTCCATCGATCGCGGTGGCGATGGCCGCGTCAACGTCCCCGTCGGAGATCAACTTGATCTTCGCGCCGGCCCGGCGTACTTCTTCGATCAGCTCTTTATGGCGCGGACGGTCGAGGATGACGACTGTGACGTCGTCGATCGGACGCTCAAGCGCATGAGCGACGACCTGCAAGTTCTCGGTGACACTCGCATCGATGTGCACGTACGGCGCAGCTTTGGGTCCGACCGCAAGTTTCGCCATGTAGGTGTCGGGGGCGTTGAGCAGGCCGCCCTTGGCCGTCACCGCCAGCACGGCGATCGAATTCGGCAGGCCGTTCGCGACGAGATTCGTGCCCTCGACGGGATCCACCGCGATGTCCACCTCGACGCCGCCGCGGCCGACCATCTCACCGATGAAGAGCATGGGAGCTTCATCGCGCTCACCTTCGCCGATGACGATCGTGCCTTTGATGTCCATCTCGTTGAGGACCTCGCGCATCTTCTCGACCGCCGCCTCATCGGCGGCGTCGCGCTCGCCGCGCCCCATCCAGCGCGACGCTGCCAACGCAGCGGCTTCCGTCACCTTGACGAAATCAAGCGTATCCATCAGCATTTCCCCCGTGTCAACTTGGCAGATCGGCCCAGCGCACGATGCTATCGTCGATCGTCTGCACATCCTGGTCGTTGCCCACCACGAGCGTGCGATTCGTGATCTCTGAACCGGCGGCGTCACGCTCGTCGCTCGGCCACGAGCCGCGCGTGTACTTGTACTCGAGTTGCGTGCCTCCGAGCAACGTCATGGTCAAGGTCCACTTGTTCCCGGGGAGCGGCGACATGCGCAGCGCGTTCGGAGTCCAGCTCTGCGCGTTGGTCGCGATGTACACGATGTCGTTCGGCGGCGTGTTGACCGGCACGCGCGCGACGAGCGTGACGGCGACGCTGCGCGCGCGCTCGCCCGTTTCCGTGAGCGGCACGCTGGACGCGACCAGATCAAATGCCGCCTTGGTCTGCGGGTCGGTTCTCAAATAGACGTATGTCCCGCTTGTGAGTTTGGCGCCGGCGCGGGCTGCTGCTCCGATAAGTTTGTACACCGAGCCGTTCGTGCCGACGCCGTAGTCGTTCTTGACCAGGACGAAGCGTGTTGCCACCGGCGTAAACTCCGCATCGATCGCGTTCACCGCGCCGCCGGGCCCGACGGTCGCCGCGATCGGTTCGCCTTCCTTGAGATCCAATAAGCCGATCGCGCGCCACTGACCGCCGATCGCGCGCTCGCGCACGCTGACGTCGGCTGCCACGCGCAAGGATCGAGACGATCCGTCGGACTGCAGCAGCGACACGCTCGCGCCCGCGACGTCGGTTTCGATGCCTGCGAATGCCCCAAGCAGCACAGTCGGCGCGGCGCTCGCCCCGAGCAGACTGATGGTGGTGAGGACCAAAACGACGAACCGCAGCATGTCCCGCCAAATTTGGCATGTCGTCGCGAATCCCTGGGATGGCATGGCGCGCCGCTCGTGACGGCGAATTTGACGCACCTCGTGGATTACGCCGCCGCAGAAAAAGTTTTCGACGCCCCGGCCGTCACGACGACGGGTCCCATGCCGCTGCCCGCAGGCGCGCGCTTCGGCGCGGCTCTCGCCGCTGTAGGCGGTGCGATCACCGGGCTCTTCGTATGGTACGTGCTCGCGACGCACGGCGCGCACAGCCTGCTCATCTCCAATGCGCTGCTGCTCGTGTTGCTGGTCGCCGGAGTGGCCGGCGCGCTGGGCTTATGGATCGCGTATTCGTATTACGTCTCGCGCTGGGCGGGGATCCCGTACGAGTCGCTGCTGCGCGCCGACGCGTACGCCTACGTGCCGGTGCTGGCGCTGTTGCTCTACGTCATCCAATTGCCGATGTCGGTTGGCTCAGCGTCGCTGCTCCTCACGCTCGTGGCGCTGGCCTGGGCAGCGGTGAAAGTCGGCGTGCTGGCGTACTTCGTGCGCTCCGTGCGCATGGTGGTCGGTGTTTTCCTGGCCACGCGCATACCGCTGATCTTGATCTCGTCGCTTGCCGCGATCGTCATCGGTCAGCGCGCGGGCCAGCACTGGACGCCCGGCCGCGGCTTGCTGTTGGACGTTTGGGGCCGATGGGACGCGCAACACTACCTCGCGATCGCGACGCAAGGCTATCACGGCAGCGACTTCGCCTTCTTCCCGCTCTACCCGCTGCTGATCCATGGGCTAGGCGCTCTCATCGGCGATCACCTCATCGCCGCGCTCATCATCTCCAACTTGGCTTTTTTGGTCGCGCTCGCGTATCTGTACGCGCTGATGAAGCTCGAGTTCGGGGAAGAGTCGACCGCATTCCATGCCGTCTTCTACATCGCGGTCTTTCCGACGGCGATCTTTTTCTCAGCCGCGTACACCGAGTCGCTCTTCCTCGCGCTGACCGTCGCGAGCGTCTACTACGCCCGGCACGGGAACTTCATCACCGCGGGGGTGTGCGGCGCGCTTGCTTCGATGACGCGCCCGTACGGCGTGCTGCTCTTGCTGCCGCTGGCCTACGAGATCTGGCGCGCATTCCGCGAACGCCGCGGCACGGTGCTGGCGCGCGGCGTCATCGGCCTCGCGCTCGTGCCTTCGGGATTGCTCGCGTACATGCTGTATCTCTACGCCCTGGTCGGCGACCCGCTTTACTTCCTCAAGGTGCAGGCGAATTGGAACCGGCACCTCGCCGCGCCATGGGTGAGCATCGGCAACACGTTCAAGGAGATCGCCCACTCGCTCTCGTCTGCGGCGATCGCCAACCACGTGATTGAGCTTAGTTTCACCGTCGCCTTCTTAGCGCTGCTCGTCGTCGCGATCAGGATCTTGCGGCCATCCTACTGGCTGTACTTCGCAGCGGCGATGCTTATCCCGATGTCGACCGCCAGCCTGATGAGCTTCCCCCGCTTCGACCTGGTCGTGTTTCCCGCGTTCATGGTCCTCGCGTTGTGGGGCCGGCGGCCGCTCGTCAACTCGGCCATCCTCGCCCTGTTCTTGCCGCTGCTCGGACTGTTCACGGTCTTCTTCGCCGATTGGTACTGGCTCGCGTGAGCGTCGCGCAGCGCCTCGTAGCCCGGCGCGGTGTCAGGCAGTTCGTGAAGTTCGGCATCGTCGGGCTCTCCGGAACGCTGGTCAACTTCGTCACCTACCACGCCTTGCTGCATTTCGCGTTTGACACGCGCATCGCGTACGCGGTCGGTTTCATCCTTGGCGGCGTGAACAACTATTGGTGGAACCGCAACTGGACGTTCCGTTCCAAGGGGCATGCGGGCCGGGAATTGGCCCAGTTCATCACCGTGTCGGCGGTGGCGCTGGTCATCTCGGAAGTGGTGCTGTGGCTCGCGCTCGGGCGGCTGCCTCAGGCCACCCCGTTCCGGAACTCGGTGGCGTGGCTGTTCGCGACGATCGTCGGCATGGGCTGGAATTTCTTCATCAACAAGTATTGGACGTTTCGGCACACGCACGAGCCGCCGGCGCCCGAAGAACCGTGAGCGAGGCAGCACCCGCGAGCGCCGGGAACCGCGTTTGGCTCTTTGGGCTCCTTGCGATCGTGCTGCTGGGCCTTTGCCTGCGTCTGTATAGCATCCACGCTCCGATCCTGGACCATCCCGGATGGCGCCAGGGCGACGGAGCGGCGATCGCTCGGAACTTCGCGCTGCTCCAAAACAACATCTTCTACCCGCAGACCGACTACAACGGCCCGCCGCCCCATTACGTCGAGCTCGAGCTGCAGCTGGCGCCGTTCGCAGCGGCCCAATTGTATCGGGTGTTCGGCATCCACGAGACCTTCATCCGCCTCATCGTGGTCGCGTTCAGCGTCGCGACCATTGTGCTGCTCTTCTTCTTCGCGGGCGAACTGCGCTCGCCGCGGGCCGGTCTGATCGCCGCGCTGCTCTACGCGATCGCTCCAGGAGCCGTCTATTACGGACGCACGCTGACGCCGGACAGCCTCATGATCTTCTTCTCGACCGGCACGCTGTTCTTTTGGTGGCGCTGGTGCAAAACGCGCCGCCTGCCCGACTTCTTCTGGGCCACGGGTTTCGGCGCGCTCGCATGGCTGGCCAAGCCGCCGGCGCTGCTGGTCCTCGTACCGCTGTTGGCGATGTCGCTGGCGCGCTTGCGGTGGCGGGCGTTTGCCGACTGGTCGCTGTACGCGTTCGCGGCCCTGACGCTGACGCCGTTCTTCCTTTACTTCGCGCACGTGCACGCCATCGCGGAATGGCACTGGTTCACGGGCATCACACAAAAGCATGTCTTACCGACGTTGTGGGCCGAGTTGTCTTCGCTCGGCGCCTTCATCTCGGGTCTGCAAGGTACGTTCGCGCTCTTGCGCATGCTCGCGGAGACGGTGCTCGGCCCGCTGCTTTTGACGTTGGCCCTCATCGGCGCGCTGCTGCAGCCGCGCGATGACGGTGCGCGAGCGCGCGCATGGCTCTTCGGGTCGTGGGGCGCGGTGCTGTGCTTGTATGCGTTCGTGGTCGTCAACGTCGAGCGGGTGGACTACTACCTGCTGCCGTGGCTGCCGCTGGCGGCGCTGGTCGCGGCGCTGGGCGTCGACGCGGTGTGGGAGCGCTTAGAGCCGCAACGCTTGCGGGCCGTCGCGTGCGCTGCTTTGGCGGTCGCGACGTTTGTGGCCGTCTACGTGAACATGCTGGAGATCCATCCTTATTATACGTGGAGCCGGCCGGTCTATCGCGCGGCCGCGGAACTCAAGGCGACGCTTCTTCCTGACACGCTGATCGTCATGGGTCACAAGGACCCTTCGGTGCTGTATCTCATCGGGCGCAAGGGCTGGGAGGAGGACCCGCTCGACTGGACGGTCTTCGACATGCAGAGCGCGATCGCCAAAGGCGCGCGCTACTTTGTGGCCATTGAGGTCAACCGCTTTCACGCGAACAAGCAGCTTTATCGCTACATGCAGCGCTTCGCGCGCGTACGCGTGCAGTCGAACTGGGAGGTCTTCGACCTCGCAACCGCCAGCCCGCTCTGACGCGCCACTATGCAGCGTTCCGAGCGCTAGCTCGGAAGAGCGGACCTCGGGTCTGTGGCGTCGGTGAAAAAGCGGTAGGCGCCCCGGCCAGCCGCCTTCGCTCGATACAGCGCCTCATCCGCATGCGCCAGCAGCGTCTCGGCGTCGGGTGATTCCGGCCCATAGATATCGATGCCGATGCTCGCGCCCGAATGGACGGCATGGCCGTTGATGTCGAATGGTTCGCCGATGACCTTTAGAAGCTTGGCCGCGAGAACGGCGGCGTCCGCCGGCCCTCGAATGTCGGTTGCGATGACGGCGAACTCATCGCCGCCGAACCGTGCGGCCGTGTCGACCTCGCGAATGTTGCGCCGGACCCGCTCGGCCAACCCCTGAAGCAGCAAGTCGCCGGCGGGATGGCCGAGCGTGTCGTTCACGTCCTTGAATCGATCGAGATCGAAATACAGGATCGCAAAGCCCTTGGCGCCCCGGCGCACCCGAGCTATCGCATTCCGCACTTCCTTCAGGAACGACGTCCGGTTCGGCAGGTCGGTGAGTTCGTCGTAAGCCGCCATGTGTTCGACCTGCTGCTGCGCGCGCTTCCGCAGCGAGATGTCGCGGACCGCCGCCAGCACGACGTCCCCGGTCCCGAACGCGACGATGCTAAGGGATATCTCCGTCCAGAACAGACGGTTTCCGCTGGCTCTTGAGTACCACTCGAATGTCTGCGGTCCGCTCGTCATCACCTTCTTCAGCATTTCAAAGACTTCCGTCATCGTATAGGGCGGCACGCCGGCTGATACGAACTCGATATCGCGGCCGATGATCTCGTCGCGCGAATAACCGTACATTTCGCAGCCGCTCCGATTGACGTCGATGAATTTCCCCGTTGCCTGGTCGCTCACGAAGATCCCGTCGTTGACGGAACTGAAGATGGTCTGGAATCGCTCCTCGCTTGCTCGAAGCCGCTTCTCGGCCTCTTGGGCCTCGACCATGTCGCGCTGCAAGCGTTCTTGCAGGGACTTCAATTCGGAGATATCCGACTGCGAGCCGACCATCCGGATCGCTCTTCCTGACTCGTCGCGCACAGCTTGCCCGCGGCTCAGCATCCATCGGTAGGCGCCGTCGCGGTGCTTCATCCGCACTTCTGTCGAAAAGCTGGGAATCGCGCCTTTGTAGTGACCCATCAGCAATGCCATCGCGCCTTCCCGGTCGTCGGGATGCACCAGCTCTGCGAATGCGCGCGGCGAATCAATCGTTTCGCTCTCAGGCAGTCCAAGCATCGCCTTCCAGCGGGGTGAGCAATACATTTTTCCGCTCGCCAGATCGAGGTCGAGGATGCCGCTTTCCGACCCTTCTGCGGCGAGGGCAAAGCGCTGCTCGCTGTCCGCCAAACGTTCTGTCGCCTCGTGGAGGTCCGAAGTACGTTCGGCGACTTGGCGTTCGACGTCCGCCAAGTGCGAGCGAAGCTGTTCCTGCAACCGATCGCGTGTCGCCTCGGTGCGGAACAGAAAGCGCGAGTTGATGACGATCAGCAGCGCAAGTGCGACGACATTTGATGTGGCAAGAAGGCCCACTCCCATCGTCGCGTCAAAGAGGCCGCGCGATTGTCCGAGCAAGCAGAGCCATCCAAGAACGACCGGCAAGACGACGACCCATGGCAGCAGCCGTCGGATCAGGAAGCCGGCTGCGTTGCGCCCCATGACGATGCGCATGAATCCAAGCCCACGCGAAACACCGAACACGGCTGCCGCGAGCGCGAAGACGACGATCGCCGTCTCCGTCGCCATTTCCTCGGACTGCATCTCGTAGAAGCCGGAAATGCCGTAGACATAACCTATGATGCCTAAGAGCGCGATGATCGCTGACGCCACGGCAAGAAGCTGCGCGATGACGGCCTTGGTATCGCTACGGCGCGCTACCAGAGCGATTGCCAGCCCAAGCATGATAAGTGCGGCGGCCGAATTGGGAGCCATTCTGCCAGGATGTGTCTCACCGCTCGCATCGGGCAAGAGCGCTTGATCGATGCCGAAATTTATTCCAAAGATATATTCCGCCAGGGTGGCAGCGCTGATCAACACTGCCAGAATGACGAGAGCGTCGATGACCCAACGGGTCGCCGGCGTCCGTCGTTCGTAGGAAAGCATGAAGACCGCCGCGCTGAGAAGGGCAAGACAAACAGAAGCGTTCGCCTTCGTCGCTTCATATCCGGGGAACGGACCGGTTACCCAGCCTACATGCCAGGCCCACCCGCCGAACGAGATGATAGCCGCGACGCCTGTAAGGGCCGCGATGAATCGCGAGTATCGTGCCCATGCGTCCGCATGCGAGACGATAGGGGTGTCCATATTCAGTGGCAGCGGGCGGTGTCGTGCGGCTCGCCGGAACGGTCGTTGAACTGTTTGATCCAGCAGCGTCCGAGCAGCGAGCAGTAGCACACCGAAAGATTGACGTGCGGTGCTTCCTCGAGCAGGGCTTGCGTCGCTTGCGCTCCCTGTATCCGAACGAGCGTCACGCGTTCGTGCGCTGCCAGAACCGATCCGGCGTCGATAGAGGCGATCGTAGAACGGGTAGCGCCCTTGTGCGCCTGCGTCGCCTTCGCGACGATAGGATCGATCACCGCATCCAGCGATTGGGCCCGCTTGCCCTCATACGTGACGTCGACCGTGCGGATCAACGCCGGCCCGATTCCGTCGTTTCGCAGGACGACTGTGAGGTGCGACGGATCCCGAGTCACCTCAAACGATAGATACGGCCAGACGGTGGCGGAGAATTGCTCGGAGATGACGTGCGTCTGATACACGACTGCAACCGAAGCGATCGCGCTGATGAGCAGCGCGCTGACCGCGATGATGATGTCGTAGCGGATGGCCTTTTCGTTCATGGCTACGGTATCGGGAGCAGGCTCGGCGTTTCGCTCTGCGCGGGCGGCGCCTTGGGGCCCGGAGCGCCTGACTCGACAAGGCCGCGATACGCGATCAAGCGCTGCGTGATGCGATGCGTTTGCGCCTCCAAATCGTAGCTGAGCTCGATCGCCTTGCGCAGGTGCGCGATGTCGAAGTCGTAGCGAAATGCCTTGAGCTGCTTTTGGACGTCTTTGTTCGCCAGATCGGCCGCCTTGAGCGCGTCCACAAGACTCGCGGCCATGGCTTGGTAGGACGGGTAGTTGGCGATGACGATGTCGCGGCGTATCTTCGCCTGTTCGATCTCCCCCGCGAGGTCGAGCGTTGCCGAGTCCTTCGGTGCATAGGTGAGCGCCTTTTGCACCTCGGCGCCGGCCGCATCGAGTTTGCTGGCGAGAAAGTTCGCCTGAGCATGCAGGTAGAGCACGTGCGCAAGGCCGTCGCGCGCGTGCGTGTCGTTGGGCGCCATCGCGAGCGCCAATGCATACTCTTTTTCCGCCTCGAGGACGTTGCCGTTTTCGAGCGCTGCGTCGCCCTGAGCGTTGCGCAGATTCACGATCGACTGCGACAGCTGGCCGGCGCACGCCGTGCCCGCGAGGGCGGCGACGACGGCGCACAGCGCGAGCGCTTGCCTCAACCTAGTGCAACTGCAGATGAACATTGTGGATCACCCCCGCGGCGTAGGAGATCAGATGCGCGGCCGGATCGAGCAGCGCTTGCGCAAGGAGCGTGCCGACGGCCGTCGTCACGACCATGTAGAGGATCGCGGCTTTCAGGTCGGATTCCGGGCGCGCCCCGGTAGCCACCTGGTCCGTGATGAGCGCGGCTGTCGGGTCGACGATGTAGGTCAGCGTGAGCGTGGAAACGCCCGTGATCAGGCCGGACAGCGACACGGCGGTGAGCTGCAAGCTCGGCGTCAGCACACCCGCATAGTATGACGAGAGCGGTCCCGCGACCCAAAAGGCCATCACCACGATGTTCCACCAGAGAAACGCTTTCGGCAACCGGGCTGGGCTATAGCGCAGCATCGCCGGTCTCGGCGCCCGGAAATCGCGGAACAGCGAGACGAAGGTGCGCGGCTTGAACACCTGCAGCACTGCCGCAAGCAGCGAACCGCGCCGTTCGAACGATACGATACCGCGCTCGAGGAGCCGCGTCGCCCATGGTATGGCCAGCCCGCCGAGCAAAGTGCCGGCGGTGGCCGCCAGCATGGTCGCGCGCAGGTCCCCGGCGAACCGGCTGAGATCCGAAGCGTTGCGCGCCTGGTCTGCCAGCGCGCCGATCAGCGGCATATAGATGAAGGCGAGAAAGCGGCCTGTCGTCCCGAACAAGTTGAAAAGCGTCAGGCCGGTGGCCACGCGCTTGGTGCGGACGCCGGCGAGTCGAGCCGCGTGCGTTCCCATCTGGAGCGCCGTGGCGAACGCGTACGCCACGACGATGACGGCGAGCAGCACCCTCCTAGGAATCAGTCATGCGGATTGCGCCAACGCGTGGTTCGCCGCGAAATCCTCACTGACCGGACCCACGACCGTCAGCGCGGTGCGGCCGGGAGCGAAAAGCATTCGCGCGAGGTTGTTGACGTCGTCGAGCGTCACCGCGTCGACGCGCTCGATCACTTCCGAGATGGCCAAATAGCGGCCCAGACTCAACTCGCTGCGCCCAAGGCGCAGCATGCGCGTGCTCGTGCTTTCCAGCGACAGCAGCAAGCCGCCCTTGAGGTGTTCCTTCGCGCGCGCGACTTCGGCTTCGAGGGCGCCGTCTTGCACGATGCGCGCGAGCTCGTTCCGCACGAGCGTCACCACCTCGGCGGCGTTATCCGGACCCGTCGTGGCTGAAATCGTGAACAAGCCCGCCGTGCGATACGGCGTGTGGGACGAATACACGCTGTAGGCGAGGCCGCGCTTCTCGCGGATCTCGTGGAAGAGCCGCGATGCCATGCCGCTTCCAAGAATCGTGTCGAGCACCGACACCGCATAACGCCGGTCATCGCGCGCGCTGAACCCCTCCGCGCCGAACAACAGATACACTTGCTCGCAGTCTTTGGGCTGAACGACCGTGACCGCTTGGAACTCCGGCTTGGCTGGATCCTCCGGCGGACCGCCGCCGCGCATGCCGCCGAAGAGCGTTTCGATCTGCTTCGCGAACGCGGTATGGTCGACGTTGCCCGCGGCGCAGATCACGACCGCATTGGGCGAGTAGCGCGATGCCTTATAGCGCACGATGGACTCTTTGGTGATCGCCCTGACCGTCTGCTCGTATCCGATGGTCGGTTCACCCAGCGGGCTGCCCGCCCACACCGAACGGATGAACAGATCGTGGCTCACCTCGTCCGGCGAATCGTCGTACATCCGTATCTCTTCGAGAATGACCTGCTGCTCTTTGCGCAGCTCGGCGGGGTCGAAATTGCTGTGGAGGAACATGTCCGCGAGCACGTCCATCGTCAGGGGCGCGTGCACGTCCACGACCCGCGCGTGATAGCAGGTCGATTCCTTGTCGGTGAACGCGTTGAGATGGCCGCCGACCGAGTCCATCAATTCGGCGATCTGCTGCGCGTCGCGCGTCGGCGTTCCTTTGAAGAGCATGTGCTCGATGCAGTGGCTGATGCCGCGCGCCGCCGGCTCCTCGTGCGCCGAACCTACCCCGACCCATAGCCCGACGCTCGCGCTGCGCACGTGGGGGATGCGCTCGCTGAGCACGCGGATGCCATTCGGGAGGACCGTCTTGGCGTGGTCGAAGTCGTCGCCCATCTACCTTATGCTTCTCTCAACCAACTCGGGTCGAAGTAGGTCGCTTGCAGCATGGCTGCCCGCGATGCGGCGGTTTCGCGCTGCCCTCGCGTGACTGCCGCTGAGAACACCGTGCGCACGCTCGGCTCGGCGAGATCGCCGCTCGCCATCTTCTGCTGCACCGGGAGCGGCTTGCTGGCCCACACATCGACCTCGGCGATAGCGGGGCTCGCCGCAAAGGCCCGGTCGATCATGCCGGCGACGTCGGAAAGCACCGAAGCCCGGGTCAGCGCGCCGTGCGGTTTTTCGGCGGAGAGCACGATGCCCACGACGATTGCGCTCGAAGTGCGCAGCACCCGGACCTTGAGCAATTGCTCAGGATAGGATGCATCCAGCAGCGCGGCGCCGATGCGTTCGGCGAGCGGCGCATCATTCCCCTCGACGCGCTTGCGCGCGATGCTTCGCGACTCTGCCGCGCCCCGCAGAGGCTTGTATTTCGCACCTCCCACGATTCGCTGCAGAACGCTCATGCCCGTATCGCGTTCGATGCGATAGCGCGGCAGCGCGTAGAGATCCTGAAGCGCTCCCGGCGCGGTCAGCGTTCCCGGCTGGGTCGACGTCGCGTTGCGCAAGCCGGCAGCCTTCACGAGGCGCTCGACTCGGGCGTCGAGCTGCCCGGATGGGTAGGCGAAGGTCGACACGCTTGCGCCGGTCAGCTCTTTCAGGACCTGGCCGGAGGCGCCGATCTGATGCGCGGCCTCGGCATCGCCGAGCGCCGTGAGATCGAGGTGATCGATCGTGTGCGCGCCGATCTCCATGCCTGCATCCGCCAAGCGTTTCACCTGCGAGCCGCTGAGGTGTCCGGGGTCGTTCAAAAACCCGCTCGTCACGTAGAACGTCGCGACGGCGCCGAATTGCCTCAGCAGCGGGAGCGCGTGCGCAGCGGCGTCATCGTACCCGTCATCAATCGTGATGGCCACCTCGCAGCCGCGCACGCTGTGCGAAACCGCGTCGTTCACGATCGTGTTCACGGTGACGGCCTCGCAGCCGTGCGCGCGCAGCCATGCCAGGTGTCGAGCGAATTCTTGCGGCGTGACGGTCAAGGCGCGCGCGTACGGACCTGGCTGGACCGTGTCGGCGACGTGGTGATACATCAAGATGAAGGCCAGCGGCTGCGCCTCCGGCTGCGCAAGCGCTGGTTGTGGTATGCCGGACTTCAGTCCGGCGATGAGAAGCCAGACTAAAGTCTGGCATACCACATTTCTAATACGATCTGGCAAAATACGCCTTGACGCGCGCCGGCTGCCCGCAATACACGCAGGTGGTTCCCTCCGGCGCGGGTCCTTGCATGACGCGGGTGACCGCGCCTGATTCGGCCTTGATGTCGAGTTCGCACTCGGCGCGCCCGCACCAAAGCGCCAGCGCGAATCCTTCCTGCCGCTTCAATGCCTCGATGAACGCCGCGCGCTCGGTCTGCTCGGCGGTGTGCTCCTGCAAGTATGCTTGGGCGCGCGCGTAGAGCGCGTTTTGGACCTCCGCGAGCATGCCCGCGATGCGCGCAGCGGCCTCGCCCATCGGGACCGCTGATTTCTCGAACGTGTCGCGCCGCGCAATCATCACCTTGCCTTCGGCGACGTCGCGCGGCCCGATCTCCACCCGCAGCGGCACGCCGCGCATCTCCCATTCGTTGAACTTCCAGGGCGCCGTCTGCTCGGCGCGATCGTCGAGTTTCACGCGCACGCCGGTGCGCAGCTCGTCCAAGAGGCGTTGCGCTGCCGGCAGCACGCTCTCGTCGCCCTTCTTGATGATGGGCACGATGACGACTTGGATCGGCGCGATCGCAGGCGGCAGCACCAAACCGCGGTCGTCGCCGTGCGCCATGATCAAGCCGCCCAGAATCCGCCACGACACGCCCCACGACGTGGTCCAGGCGTGCTTCACCTTTTCGTCGACGTCGGTGAACTTGATGTCGTACGCTTTGGCGAAATGCTGGCCCAATTCGTGCGACGTGCCCGCCTGCAGCGCTTTGCCATCCGGCATCAGGGCTTCGATCGCGTACGTCGCGACCGCGCCCGCAAATTTTTCGTTGTCGCTCTTGCGGCCCTTGATGACGGGCAGCGCCAACACGTCCTCGGCGACCTCGCGATAGACCTCGAGCATGCGTTGCACTTCTTGCGCCGCCTCAGCCTCGGTCGCGTGCGCGGTGTGGCCCTCCTGCCATAGGAATTCGAGCGTACGCAAGAACGGCCGCGTGGCTTTCTCCCAGCGCACGACGTTGCACCACTGGTTGATGAGCACCGGCAGGTCGCGATGCGACTGCACCCATTTCGCATACATGGTGCCGATGATGACTTCGGAAGTGGGGCGGATCGCAAGGCGCTCCGTCAGCTTTTCCCCGCCGCCTTCGGTGACCCAGGCGACTTCGGGCGCGAAGCCTTCGACATGATCCGCTTCTCTCATCAGCAGACTCTCGGGGATGAAGAGCGGGAAGTAGGCGTTCTGATGACCCGTGGCCTTGAAGCGCTTGTCGAACTCGGACTGGATCATCTCCCAGATCGCCATGCCGTAGGGGCGAAGCGCGATGCACCCGCGCACGGGCGTGTAGTCCACGAGCTGTGCGCGCAGGCAGACTTGCGTGTACCATTCGGAAAGATCCGCGCCCTTGGGCGGGATCGTCTTGACCTCTTTTTTCGGCTCGACTTTTTGCATGACTAAGCTGGTTTTCCGCGCGCCTGCTGTGAGTTCATTTCTCGAACAATGTGATGTCGACGTTTTCCGCGGGCAGCTCGCGGCGCAATGCCCATACGCCTGCCACATGGCGGCCTGCCGCGAGGCTTGTGTAGACGGCGTTCGTGGGGTCGACCGGATCGGATTGGTAGCTCACGTAGAGGACGCGTCGATGCTTGGGGATTTCTCGCAGCGCGATCGGGATGTCGCGCGCCGCGAAAACCGTGAGCGCGGAGCGGTTCGCAAATGCGCCCATCCTTTGCAGCGGATGGATCGAGCTGCCTTGCTCGAGCACGACCAGATCCTGCGGCTGCGTCGCCGTCGCGATGATCCGGGCGACGCTGGGCCACGAAGCCGTGTAAAACGCCGGTACGAGCGCAAATGCTGCGGAGAACGAGACGAGCACGATCAGCGCCGCTGCGGCGCAAGCCATCGCCCATTCCCGCTTGGCATTCCACAGCGCCGCAACGCCGACCCCGGTGAGCGCGGCGAGCCCGTCGGCGGCGAGCAGGTGGTAGCGCTCGAAATAGAGCGCTTTGTGGAAGGCGAGACTATAGACGACGAGCAGGATGGACGGCGCGAGCAGCCATGGTAAGAGCGTGGATCGGCTCGATCGCCATGCCACGAACGCGGCGAGCGCGAGCCAGCTCCAGGCCACGACCGCGGCGTACACCCGCAGCCGCTCGCCGGCATACTGCGGATCCAGCGTCGCCCCACCCGGTATTTCCAGCAGCGCCGTCAGCGGGTGAGCCAGCCCCCATGGCCAGGCGACGCCGCCGTTGGGCAGTTGCGTCACGAAGGTTGCGAGCTGGGGCAGCCAGAGCAGCGCGGCGATCCCGGCAGCGCCTATCGCGTAGACGAGCGAACTGCGCCGCAACGCGATGACGAACAGCAACTGGCCCGCCGTGACCACCAATCCGAGGTACAGCGTGTACCACATGAGCGCGGTGCAAATGGCCCATGCGAACCACAGCGCAAACCGCCCGCCTGGATTTTTTACCGCAAGCGACAACAGAACGAAGCTGCCGAGCGCCAAAAACTCAAAGGGCGCGTACATCCGGATCCAGCTGTCGTAGAACAGCAGGCTGGGCATGAACGCCGCGCAGACGGCCGCAATCGATGCGGCTGTCACGTCCGCCCACAAGCGCACGAGGTAATACAACAGCGCGACGGAAGCGAGGCCGATGAGAGCCATCGCCATGCGCACCGCGATATCCGGCACATGCCAGGCCTCAACCATATGCAGCGCATAGGTGAGCAGCGGCGGGTGCACGTCCTCGGTGCGCAGATAGACCAGCGCATCGCGCAAAGGGGCGTCGGCGAGATTCAGCGTCAACGCTTCGTCGACTTGCAGCGGCCGCCGATACGCTTCGACCAGGCGCAGCACGGCGCCGAGGCCGAGCAGGGCGATGAGAACGAAACGGGATCTAAAGGTAGTCAACTGGGTCTAGAAGATCCAGTTCCACTACCGATACTCAGGGTAGCGCTCCGCGATGACCTTTTCGATCTCTTCGCGCAGACCGGCCAGCAATTGCGCCTCCGGAAGCGAGCGCACTTTCACGCCGTCGCGATAGATGAGCCCCATGCCCTTGCCCCCGGCGATGCCGACGTCGGCCATCGATGCCTCGCCCGGTCCGTTCACGGCACAGCCCATCACGGCGACCTTCACCGGCGCGCGATACTCAGCCGTGATCTTCTCCACCGCTTCAGCCAGATTCAAGATGTCGACCTGCACGCGCCCGCACGACGGGCAGGCGGTGATCTCCACGCCGCGCTCCCGTATGCCGAGCGACTTGAGGATCTCCCAGCACACCGGCACTTCTTCTACCGGATCGGCGGCGAGCGAGACGCGGATCGTGTCGCCCAAGCCTTCGGCCAGCAGCATGCCGAGGCCGACGCTGCTCTTCACCGTGCCGGTGCGCAGCGTGCCCGCCTCAGTGATGCCGAGGTGGAACGGATAGTCGACTGCGGTCGCCATGAGGCGGTATGCCGCCACCGTGGTGCGCACGTCGTGCGCTTTGAGCGACACGACGATGTCGCGGAAATCGAGTTCCTCGAGAATGCGGATGTGACGCATGCCTGACTCCACCATGCCCGCAGGCGTGCGTCCGTATTTTTCGACGATGTCGGGAGCCAATGATCCGAGGTTGACGCCGATGCGGATCGGCATGCTGCGCTCCTGCGCGGCGCGCACGACCTCGCGCACCTTTTGCGGATCGCGGATGTTGCCCGGATTGAGGCGCAGCTTGTCCCAGCCTGCCTCGATGGCCGCCAGCGCGTAGCGATGATCGAAATGGATGTCCGCCACCAGCGGCACGCGCGCGCCTTCCTTTATCTTCTTGCACGCGGCGGCGGCTTTCGCATCGGGCACCGAGATGCGCACGATCTCACAGCCCGCTTCCGCGAGCTGGTGGACCTGATCGAGCGTCGCCGCCCAGTCGTCGGTCTTCGTCGTGGTCATCGACTGCACCGACACGGGCGCGCCGCCGCCGATGACGATGGCGCCGACCTTCACCGGCCGGGTCTTGCGGCGCGGCGGCAGCGGCGGGGGCGCGGGGCTCCGCCCCTGGACGCCTGACCATTCGGGAACCGGCGGCAGTCCGGGCTGCGCGGTGCTCATGGATCTACAGACCCCGCCCGCTGACCCACTGCGCGATGTCGTGATAGGTGATGAAGATGAACAACACCATGAGCAGCGCAAAGCCGGTGAGGTGCACGAGCCCTTCTTTTTCTGGGTCGACCGGCCGTCCGCGGATGCCTTCGACGACCAGGAAAGCCAAGCGCCCGCCATCCAGCGCCGGGATCGGCAGCAGATTGAACAACCCGAGCACGACCGAAAGCAGCCCGGCGAGTTCGAGCACCGATTCGGCGCCGCGTTGTTCGGCTGCGATCACGTTGCGCGCGATGCCCACGGGTCCTGACACCGCCGACGCATCGCGTTGCCACAGCGCTTGGGTGAGGCCGGCGAACTGCGTGTAGATCGTCAGACCGACGGTTTGAAAACCCCACGTCACGCCGCGCAATATCCCGACGCGCTCGAAGCGCTGCCGTGGGATGAAGCCGATGGCGCCGAACGTCCTGCCGAACAAAGTTTGCGACACGGTCTTGATATTGAGGTGGCGGATGGTGCCGTCGTGCTGGACGTCGACCGCGATCGTCTGATCGGCGTGGCCGTGGATGTACGTCACCATCTCCTCGGCGCTGCGAAAGGCTTGGCCGTCGATCGCGAGGATCTGGTCACCCGGCACGATCCCGGCGCGATCGGCCGGCTTGCCGGGCTGCACGATGTCGACCACATTGGTGGCGGCGATCGGGATGCCGTACGACGTCGCGATCGTCGCGAAGATGATGGCGCCGAGCAAGAAGTTGAACACGGGGCCGGCGGCGATGATCAGGAAGCGCGACCACAGCGGTTTATGCTGGAAGTTTCCGGGATCGGCGCTGCCGTCGTCTTTCTCGTCCTCGCCGACCATCTTGCAGTAGCCGCCGAGCGGCAGCAGATTGAGGCGGTACGTCGTGTCGCCGCGCTTGAACGCGACGATGGACGGCCCGAAGCCGATCGCGAAGTCGGTCACCCTCACGCCGGCCCGTTTGGCGAGCACGAAGTGGCCGAACTCGTGGAAGATGATCAGCGCGCCCAAGATGAGCAAGAAGATCGCTAGCTGACCGATCGTCAGGAGGTTGGGCAGCCCGATGAGGAGGAGCGTCGGCATTCGTATCCTAGGCGATTGCGGCGATGAGGTCGTTCGTCGCGGCGCGCGACCAACGGTCGGCTTCTTCTACTGCCTCAAGCGTCATGTTCGAGGCCTGGTGCCGTTCGAGCGCGCGCTCGACCAGCGCGCATATGTCCGTGAATTTGACTTTCCCTTGCAGAAAGGCGCGTCCTGCCTCTTCGTTGGCTGCGGACAGCACGGCGGGATACGTCTGCCCTCGCTCGAGTGTCCGATAGCACAGTTTGAGCGAAGGAAAGCGACTTTCGTCGACCGGTTCGAACGAGAGCGTCGCCTTTTTGCCGTCCAAGCCGAGACTGCGGCGCGTCTCTTCCTGCCCCCGGCCCGAAGCGGGCAATCGCTCCGGATAGGAGAGCGCGTACCCGATCGGCACGCGCATGTCGGGCCACGCGAGCTGCGCCTTGACGCTGCCGTCGCCGAAGAACACGAATGCGTGCGCGATGCTTTGGCGATGGACGACCACCTCGATCTTCGCTCCGGGCAATCCGAAGAAATGGCTCGCCTCGATGACCTCCAGGCCCTTGTTCATGAGCGTCGCCGAATCGATCGTGTTTTTCGGCCCCATGCGCCACGTCGGGTGGCGCAGCGCCTGCTCGGGCGTCACGCGCTCCAGTTCCTCAAGCGACAGGTCCCAAAACGGCCCGCCGCTCGCGGTCAGGACGATCGACGTGACGTCGGCGAGCCGTTCACCCGCCAGACATTGGAAAACCGCGCTGTGCTCGGAGTCCACCGGCACGAGGCGCGCGCCGCTGCGCTGCGCGGCGGCGAAGAGCAGCTCGCCCGCCGCGACCGCGAGCTCTTTGTTGGACAAGGCGACATCGATGCCGCGCTCCAGCGCGCCGAGCACCGGGCCGAGCCCGGCCATGCCGTCGGTCGACGCGAGCACTTGCTGCGCGCCGGAATCCAGCGCCGCGGCGCGCAAGCCATCGGCGCCGTACGCCACGCGCTCGGGCTTGTAGTCCAGACGCGCGCGCAGCGATTCCGCCAATTCCTTCGAACCGGCCGACACAACCCGCGGTCGGAAGATATTCGCCTGCTTCGCAAGCAAGACGATCGATGTGCTCGCCGCAAGCGCGGTCACAGAGAAGCGCTCGGGATGCGCGGCGATCACCTCAAGCGCCTGAGAGCCGATCGAACCGGTCGATCCTAAAATGGCGACGCGCCGCATGCCGATTCGGGCGCTTACGCGCGCCCGGCGAAGAAGAGCACGGCGTAGGCGACGACGCCGGCCACGAAATACGAGTCGAAGCGATCGAGCACGCCGCCGTGACCGGCGATCAATTGGCCTGAGTCCTTCACTTGGGCGTTGCGTTTGAGAGCGGATTCCGCGAGGTCGCCCATTTGCGCGGCTATCGAAACGCTGGCGGAGAATATCAGGCCGAGCCACCACGGCACCCCGAGGCGCGGCACGAACCCAAGCGCCGTGCCGGCGATGGTCGCCACGATGAACGCCCCGACGGCGCCCTCCCACGTCTTGCCGGGAGAGAACTTGGGCGCAAGCGGCGTGCGCCCGAAGCGCAAGCCGACGAGCATCCCGACCACGTCGGTCAACGCGACGATGATGATGAACCACAGCGTGAACGCGCCGCCGTTGTGCGCCTGGCGCAGCGCCACCAGATACGCCGGCAGCTTGCCCAAGTACAGCGCGGCCATCATCGTCATGCCCCAGCGCACGGTGAAGCGGTCCACGCCCGCCGCGAACGCCGCCATCATGGCGCCCAGCACGATGATGGCGATCAGACCCGATTCGAAGCGATCGATGAGATGGAAGTACGAAAGCACGATGTAGAGGAAGATCGCGGGAATGACCACCGACAGCGATGCCGCCGCGCCCGCGCGCTGCGTGAGGCGCGCGAATTCGAACGCGCTCAGGAGCGCGATTGACAAGACCAGCAGTCCGTAGAGCGGCGCCGCGAAGACCGTGCCGATGGAGAAGGCCGCCAGCAGCAGGCCTATGACGATGCGTTTGATGGATAGCTCCTGGCGCACGCGCTGTTCGACCCCGGCTTGCATGGCCTGCGTCGCGCTCATCGTCCCTTCGATCCTGTCCGGCGCAGCTGGAAGCGTTCGTAGGTCACCTCAAGCGCTATCGCGTCGGCCTGCTCCGCTACGCGCACCACGCGCAGTGCACCGGCGCCCGCGGATGCGTACGGCGGCGTGAGCACCCGCACGCGCACGGTGCGCTCGCGGAGGCGCGGCAGCGCGTCCGTCATGGGGACGAGGAGCAGATCGACATGAGGCGGTGCTGCGAGCGTGGCGCTCACACTTCCATGATCTCTTTTTCTTTATTGCCGACGAGGTTGTCGATGTCGGCGACGAACTTGTCGGTGAGTTTTTGGATCTGATCGTTGCCGCGCCGCGCCTCGTCTTCGGTGGTCTTGCCTCCGCGCTGCGCGTGTTGCACTTGGTTGTGGCCGTCCTTGCGGATGTTGCGCACCGCGATGCGGCCGTCCTCAGCGCGCTTGTGCACGAGTTTGACCAGTTCTTTGCGGCGCTCTTCGTTCAGCGGCGGCAGGCTCAGACGGATGACGTTGCCGTCGACCTGCGGCGTCACGCCGAGATCCGACTTCTCTATGGCCTTGCGCACGTCGCCGATGATCGACTTGTCGTGCGGGGTCACGACGATGCTGCGGGCATCGGGCACCGAGATGTTCGCGACGCCCTTGAGCGGCATCTCCGTGCTGTACGCCTCGACGACCACGTGATCGAGCAAGGCGGTGTTCGCGCGGCCGGTGCGGATGGCTGCGAACTCCGCGCGCGTCGCTTCGACGGCCTTCTTCATCCGCTCTTCGAGGTCTTTAAACAACTGGGGCAACATGCCGCTGGCTCCTCCCCACGAACGTGCCGATCTGCTCGCCCCAGATCACGCGTTTGATGTTGCCCTCGCGCATGAGCTCGAACACGACGATCGGCAAACCGTTGTCCATGCACAACGTGAGCGCGGTGTTGTCGAGCACTTCCAGACCGAGCTTGAGCACCTCGAGGTAGTCGAGGGTTTCGAAACGCACCGCAGTCGGCTGTTTCTTCGGATCCGCGCTATACACGCCGTCGACCTGGGTCGCCTTGAGGATCATCTCTGCGCCGACCTCGATCGCGCGCAGCGCCGCGGTGGTATCGGTGGTGAAATACGGATTGCCGGTGCCGGCCGCGAAGATGACGACGCGCCCCTTCTCCAGATGGCGGATCGCGCGGCGGCGGATGTACGGCTCGGCGACTTGATGCATCGAGATGGCTGTTTGGACCCGCGTCGGCACGCCGATTTTCTCCAGCGCGTCTTGCAGCGCCAGCGCGTTGATCACGGTCGCGAGCATGCCCATGTAGTCGGCGATCGCGCGATCCATGTCTTTGTGCGCCGCCGTTTTGCCGCGCCAGATATTGCCGCCCCCGACCACGCAAGCGACTTGTACGCCCGCCTGCGCGACCTCTTTGATCTGATTAGCGATGGAGTAGACGGTGCCGGTATCGATGGATTCGCGCGGGCCGGCAAACGCTTCGCCGCTGAGTTTCAGCAGGACGCGTTTGTAGACCGGCTGCGCGCCGGCCCCGTCGGTCGTCATCTACGACTCGCCGATATCGAAACGCGCGAAGCGCCGCACTTTGATGTTCTCGCCCACGACGCCGATGACCGAGTTGACGAGCTCGGCGATCGTCTTGCTCTCATCGCGCACGTAGGCTTGGTCGAGCAGCACGGATTCCTCATAGAATTTTTCCAGTTTGCCGTTCAATTCCGACGCTTTGCTGACGCGCACGGCCTCCGGAACTTCTTCGCGGCTGACGTAGGCCGGCCGAGACGCGCAGATATGCAACGCTAGATCGTGCGCGAGTTTTTGGAACTGCTCGTTCTTCGCGACGAAATCCGTCTCGCACGCCAGCTCGACGAGGACCCCCATCTTGCCGCCCTGGTGGATGTAGTGGCCGATGTAGCCTTCTCGAACTTCCCGGTCGCCCTTTTTCGCAGCGATCTGTTGGCCGCGCTCGGCGACGAGCTGTCTCGCCCGCTCGAGGTCACCGTTGCTCTCGGCAAGCGCCCGCCGGCAGTCCATGACCGGCGCGTTCGTCGCTTCGCGCAAAGCCTTCACTTCGGCCGCGCTCGGGTGGTAAGAAGTATTCGCCATGTTCGCTTGTCCCGTTTTCCTCATATGTAGCCACGGACCCTGTGGAACAGGACCCTTTAGTGTAGCCACGGACTTTTAAGTCCGTGTGTTAAGTCGCGCTCGCCGGCGCTTCAGGTGCGGCCGCCGTCGCCGCTTCCGCCACCACGGGCTCGCTCGCTTCGGGCGCGGGCGACGCCGCCGCCGCCGGCGGTGCGCTGCCTTCCATATACTGTGCGGACTCCGCCTCGGTCTTGCCCTCGACGATCGCGTCCGCGATCTTGCCCGTCATCAGTTTGACCGCGCGGATCGCGTCGTCGTTGCCCGGTATGGCGTAGTCGATCTCATCCGGATCGCAGTTGGTGTCGATCACGGCGATGATCGGGATCTTCAGCTTGCGCGCTTCCAAGACCGCGATGCGTTCCTTGCGCGGATCCACGATGAAGAGCGCGTCAGGAAGTTTGGGCATGTCCTTGATGCCCGCCAAAAAGCGGTCGAGTTTGCGCAGCTCGTCTTCGAGCCGGCCGACTTCTTTTTTGGTCAGCACTTCGAAGACGCCGGAGTCGCGCTGCCGCTCGAGTTCGCGCAGGCGCGCGACGCGCTTTTGGATCGTTTGGAAATTCGTGAGCGTGCCGCCGAGCCAGCGCTGGTTCACGTAGAACATGCCGCAGCGGTCGGCCTCTTCTTTCACCGCCTCTTGGGCCTGCTTTTTCGTGCCGACGAACAAGAACGTCTTGCCCTGACGCGCCATCTCTTTGACGGCGCCGTACACTTCGCGCAGCTTGAGAACGGTCTTTTGAAGATCGATGATATAGATGCCGTTGCGCTCCTGGAAGATGAACCTCGCCATCTTCGGGTTCCAACGGCGCGTCTGATGCCCGAAGTGGACGCCCGCTTCGAGCAGTTGCTTCATGGAGATGATGGAAGACACGGTGAAGAAGCCTCTTTCTAGACGGTGACCGCGGGTCATCCGTCACAACAGCCGCATGGGAGCGGCCGTTCACTAGGGCCAAGCTAATGTAGCGTTCCGAGCGAAGCTCGGAGGGTGCTTTTAGGCCCTAAATTTGCACCGCGTAAGTATACCACACGCCCGCGCGCTGCCGCAACCCTCGTTCCCTAAGGGCTTGCGAAGTACTGGACCTCCAACTTGAAGTCGGAGAGGTAGGAACGGCAGCTACCGTTGTGGTTCTTGGGACTTTCGTCCTCGCTGCGTATCACGAAGCCGAAGTTGTTGCCGTACGACTGCCAGTCTCTGAGCGCCTTCGTGACGTCGACGGCGAAGTGGTCGCCGGTCATCGTCATGGGCAAATACTCGAATAGGTCGCCCGGCGGTGTGTACGAATTGTGATCCTTGCCCGTCCAGTCCTCACTGGCGGTGAGAAGCTGCGACGCGCACGTTGGCGGATCGCCGGCGGCGCTGTACGTCAAGGTAGCTTTGTCCACATACTTTCCTTTGAAGGCATCGAGATTGAACAGCAGCGCCGCGCGCGACACACCGAAGCTATACTCCCAACATGGAAATGGTTCGGTGCCCGCATCCCAGCGGTGCGAGTTGCCGACCTGTACCGGCAAATCCACCGCGGGTGGTACCACAGCGACCCCACTGCCGCTGCCCGATTTGTCCAGCGTGGCAAACGGGGCACCGGTGCAATACCAGTCGTTTGCTTCGTGGTAGATGCTGCGCGAATAGCTCTGCGCTCGCACGAGCGGTGACGTCGTCGTGACCACGGCTGGGCCGCCGGCGGGAGGCAGGCAGAACTCGTTGCTGTTGGCGGATTCTAGCGAGCGGTAGTATGCCCGCACGACATAGCAGTCCCCGGCTGCGAACGTAAACGCGCGCGCTTTTTGATCTTGGTCGTCAATCGTCGCCACTTTGACCAAACCTGATGAACCGCTTGACTTGAACGCGTGATAACCGTCAATGCGCTTGTAACAGCTCTTGCCCTCGGGGCAGAATATCTCCGCCGGCCATTCCCACACCAGCACGACTTTGCTAGGATCCTTGATCGCTCCGGGGCAGAACAGACTGCCGAACACCGAGGAGTGTTTGCCGCATTCGGTCGGATCAACCGTTTTGCGCAGACTGCCCGGCGTGCCGATGTAATCGACCAAGCCTGATGGTCCGGGGGTCGCGGTCGGTGGCGCCCCGCCACAGCTGACGGTGAAGTCGACCTTGTTGCCGTAGACGTCGGGCTGGGTGGGCGTGATATTGTGCACCCAGATCTGATCGAAGGTCAACACGCTCGCCGACGCGCCCACGGAGATGCTGTCGCTCACCGCGAGACTGCCGGTTGCGGGCATCGTGAACGAACCTTTGTCCACGATCGTTTGCACGCCGTTGACAAAGCGATTGAAACTCAGCGTGAATTTCGTACCGGCTGTGCCCAACACCGTGCCATTGAACGACATGGTCGCCGGACACGGCCCGGCATACGAGGTGGACGAGCTGGAAAGCGTCGCGCCAAGAATGCCCGTGCCGGGACCCATCACGTGCAGGACCGGCGGCGGCGTCGAGAGCACGTGTGCGCGCGCGTACTTCTTGATGTCTCGGATGGTCGGATAGAGCATGGCGTTGCTGCGCACGATCACGCGCTTGGGATGACAGAAGTCCGCCGGAATGGTGAGGCTTGCCGGCTCAAAAGCGTTGTTGGCGAAATTCGATTCATCGACCGTGCGGTTCTTGTTCACGACGATCCGGAACTGGCGCGTGCCCGCGACGGCATCCAAGTTCTTGCCGGTGTAGAAAATCGGAAAACTCACTGGGACGGAGCGTCCGCCGTCCAGCGACGGCAAGCCCATGGATCCGATGTAGTTGGCGTCAACCGAGTCCCGCGCGATGATGAAGTCGTTGCGGCGATCGGTGGCGCGATAGGACCCGCCGCCGTTCGCGATGATCGCATACGCCCTCGCGATGGGCAGACCGCGGCGACAATACGGCTCGAGACGCACGCCGGCTCGGAGGATGGAAAAGTCCGGCTTGGTCGTCGTGACGGGGCGCACGGTGGCAGGCGGCGGTGTGTTCACCGGCTGGCTGCCGCGGCACAGATTGGCGGGGATCAAAACGCTGATCGGCCCGAAACCGTTGTTGGCATAGTCCGATTCGGCGATCGCATGTTGTTCGTTCACGGCCACGAAGAGTTGACGACCGCCCGCGAATTGGCTCGGATTCCCCTGAGCATAAATCGCAACCGTGACGTTCGCAGAACCCCCTGGGCCGATTTGAGGCAGCGTGGCGCTGCCGGAGAGGGGCCCGTTGGGCTCGCGGACGATCACGCCGCCGTCGAGCACGTTGCTGCCGGCCGAACCCGCGTTGCCGATCGTCACGCTCACGACGATCAACGCTCCGCCCTGTTGGCACGGTTGGCCGACCTGAGCATGCGCTTCTCGCACCATGAGGTCAGGCAGGTTCTGCCCTTGCTGCAAGTTGTCTTGAGGGTTGGCCGAGGCCGGGCCGTTCACACCCGACGAAAGCATGGCACAAATGCAGAAGGCGACGGCGCTGCCCAGCGCAAAGCGAAAAGCGGCCACACGCATAATGTTGCTCCTCAAGCACGGTCCCTACCGTGCTGATGCTCTAACGCAACGAGGTTCTGTTTTGTTGCCGGGTACGCACCTGATAACGGGAATTCACGCTCTGCTCTATACGAAAGATGCGAAGCGCGTCCGCACATTCTTTCGCGACGTGCTCGGATTCCCCCATGTCGACGCCGGGCGTGGATACCCTACCTCCGGAAAGGGCGGCCCGCTCACCTCGATCCGCTTGCCTGGCGGCGGCACTCTCGCCAGGGTCCATCGGAAACGCAATTGAACACCCGATGATGCTGCGCGAGGCCTTCGGGCTGCGACGCGATCCCTTCATGGACACGGCCGATCCGGCGTTCTACTTCGAGACGATGGCGACGGCGAACGGCCGGCGCCGCCTTTATGAGTGCCTTGCCGGCGGCCGCGGTCTTGCGGCAGTGGTGGGACCGGTCGGCGCCGGCAAGACGTCGTTGTGCAACGCCGTCACCGCGCAACTGCTGGCTGATCCGGGCTTCCTCGTCGCGCTGATACTCGATCCGACGTTTGCCGACGAATCAGAGCTGCTGCAAGCGATCGCCTCGAGCTTCGGCTTCGACGCGCACGCCGGCGCTTCGCCGCGCCTTGCGCGCGAGCATCTGAAGCGCGATCTTTTCGAGGCGACCACCAGCATGCGCACGCGTCAGGGCGTCCTCATCATCGACGAGGCGCAATTGCTGCCCGAGCATCTGCTCGAAACGCTGCGCGCGCTGCTCAATTTCCAACTCGACGAGCGTAAGCTGCTCTCGATCGGACTCTCCGGACAGATGGAGCTTGCGGGCGCGATCGCCCGGCGACCGAATTTGAGCGATCGGGTCGCGCTGTGGCTCGAGTTGCGTCCGCTCAGCGAGGCTGAAGCCGCGGGTCTCATCGATCATCGCTTGCGCTGCGCGGGTTACTCCGCGCCGCAATCGCCATTTGAATCAGCCGCCATCCATGCGGTGTGGCGAGCTTCGGGTGGACTGCCCCGACGGATCGGGTCGCGCGCGCGCGCCGCGATGGAAGTGGCGGCGGAGCGAGGCAGCCGTACGGTGACCGCGCGCGACGTCGAAGATGCCGAGCCGCGCATCGCGCCCGATCGCGCGCTTGACCCGAGTCCGGATACGCCGGCGATCGCGGCGCAGCAGGCGGGAGCCAAAGCCAAGAATTGGTGGACGTGGTGGCGCCGAGCATCGTAGATGGCTGACGAATCCAAGAGCCTGCCTGCGGACATGCTGCTGCTGCAGGAACGGCGCCGCCGCCAAGCCGGTCAGGCGCAGGCTGTGCCGACCGTGCCAACCGTGCCGGCCGCCCCTGCCGCGCCGTCGCCACAACCGCCGCAGCACGAAGCGCCGCAGCACGAAGCGCCGCCGCGCGAAACATTCGAAGACAACGAAGAGGACCAACTGCTCGACGTCTCCGACGTGGCGGACGAAGATTCCGTCGCGGAGTCAGAGACCGCTACGCCCGGCGCCGCGGCCGTCGCGCTGTTCCGTCCGCTCGATCAGGTCAGCGTGGCCTCTTTGCCGTGGGCCGGCGCCGTCGACCACGATTCGTTGCAGGCCGCGATCGTGTGCTGCCCCATCGGCCCGGTTCGGCGGGGAGCAGGCTTCTTTGAACGAACGTTGCCGGCGGTGGTGCCCCTCACGCTGGACGGCGTGCCGCACGGTGAGCCCGCCTTGTCGGTGAGCGTCGGGGCGGACGAAATCGCGGCGCTCGAGCTTGCTTCACGCCGCGCCTCGCGCCAAGCCGGCTTGCGCTTGGTGCGCGCTGCGGCGCTGCCGAACTCGATCGTGGGAGCGGAACGAGCCGCCGCGGGCGCGGCAGCACCTGCGCTTGCCGCCTATCGAGCCGCCGCGCTCGTGCAGGCGTGGCACGCGGCGTTGAGCGCATCGCCGTCCCCGGAACTCGATCGCGAACGCGATGCTGCCGCGGTTCGCTTGCTTTCGACCCTGCGAGCCCTGCTGGGCGAAGCGTAGCTGCTAGGAGTCAAGCATGAAGACGCCGATGGTCGTCGCCGATTTTCTCAACCGGGCGCGCCTGCTGTACGGAGATTCCGTCGGCGCGGTGTGCGGGGGGCAGCGCTACACGTACGGCCAGATCGGCGAGCGTGTGGACCGTTTTTCGGCGGCGCTGGCGGCCGGCGGGGTCCGCAAGGGAGACGTCGTCGCGTACGTCTCCTTCAACTGCCACCGCCTGCTCGAGGGCTATTACGCGGTGCCGCAAATCGGCGGGATCCTGCTGCCGATCAATATCCGGCTGACGCCGGCCGACATCGCGTACATCCTCAATGATTCGGGAGCCAGCACGGTGGTCGTCGATCGCGCGCTCGCAGGCTTGATCGCACCGATCGCTTCGCAACTGCCGAACGTGAAGCGCTGCGTGCTGATGGGCGGCGATCCGAAAGCCGAAGCGCCGCTGCCGGGCGACGACTACGAGGGGCTGATCGGGTCCGCCAAAGAGGCGCCGACGCCGGTCGACATCGATGAGGACGACGTCGCCGAGCTCTTCTACACGAGCGGCACGACCGCCCGGCCGAAAGGCGTCATGCTGACGCACCGCAACCTCTATCTCCACAGCTTGGTGACGGCGCTGATCAACCAGTCAAACGACGCAGACGTGGTATTGCACTCGATTCCCCTTTTCCACGTCAACGGCTGGGGCACACCGCATTCCCTGACGATGCTCGGCGGGCGCCACGTCATGGTGCCGCGATTTGATCCGGAACTCGTGCTCGAGACGATCGAGCGCGAACGCTGCACGGCGGCGTTCTTCGTGCCGACGATGGCCATAGGGCTCATGGCCGCTCCTTCATGGCCCACTCGCGACTTGACCTCATTGCGCGTCTTGATGCTCGGCGGCGCTGCGACGCCTCCGAGCCTTATGCGCGCGCTCGACCAGCGTCTGCCCGGCTGCACGCTCCGTTGCGGCTACGGTCTTTCGGAGACCACGCCCGTCATGTCGATCGCGTGCCTCAAATCAGGGCGGCAGCTCGACGTCGAGCAGTCGCTCGCGGTGCGTACCACCGCCGGCATGCCGCTCCCCAGCGTAGAGGTGGCGATCCTCGACGACGAAGGCAAGCCGCTACCGCACGACGGCACGTCGGTCGGCGAGATCTGCACGCGCGGCAACACCGTATTCAAAGGATACTGGAGGCAGCCCGAAGAGACCGCCAAGTTCATCGTGGACGGCTGGTTCCACACCGGCGACATGGGATACATGGACTCTGAGGGGTATATCTCCATCGTCGACCGCAAGAAAGACATCATCATCACCGGCGGCGAGAACGTCGCGTCGATCGAGATCGAAAAGGCGATCTACGAGCACCCGGCCGTGCTCGAGTGCGCGGTGATCGGCGTGCCCGACGAACGTTGGGGCGAAATACCGGCCGCGATCATCGTGCTCAAACCCGGCCAAGCGCTCGACGAGGCGGGCGTCATCGAACATTGCCGGACGCGCCTTGCGGGATTCAAGATGCCCAAGGCCGTGCGTTTCGTCGACGCGCTGCCGAAGGGCGGTACGGGCAAGATCCTCAAGCGCGAGTTGCGGGCCGGGTTCGTGAAAGAACCTTCCGCCGCTCCGGCCAGCTGACGAAGCCGTTGGAAATCCTCAGCGCCGTCGCATCGGTCGGCACGTTTGTGGTCATCCTCGTCACGGCGTTCGCCGCATTGATCCAATTGCGGCACATGCGGAGCGGCAACCAGATCGCGGCATTGACCGAATGCCGCGAGATCATCGAATCCCGGGACTTCTTCGCGGCGCGCCGTTTCGTGCAAGACGACCTGCCTCTTCTCTTGCAAGATCCGGCCGTCGTGGCGCGGTTGGAACGCAGGGTGCTCGATGATCAACTGCAGCCGATCAACTACATCGGAAATTTCTTTGAGAACTTGGGCGCCTTCGTCAAATACGGCATCATCGATCGAGGGATCGCGCTCGACCTCTGGAGCGGCGTCGTCTTGACCGCGTGGACGGCGCTGCTCCCGGTCACGCGCATCAGGCGCAAGGTCATGAAGACGCAAGCCCTGCTCGAGAATTTCGAATACCTGGCAGTGTTATGCGATGATTACATCGCGCGCCACCCGGATGGCACCTACCCGAGCGGCATGCGACGGATGCCCGACAGCTAGTCCTTTAGCGCGCGAGTTTGTTCTGCAAAAACCGGACCGGCAGGTACGAGAACAGACCGATCGCGACCAGCAGCCAAGCGAGATCGCCGGCCAGGTTCCACGAGAATTGCCCCAGCACCAATCCGCGGAAGATGTTCACCGAATGATAGAGCGGCGTGCACCACGCCACCGCCTTCAGCCAGTACGGCACCTTGTCGAGCGGGAAGAACACGCCGCTGATCATGACCATCGGCGTGGCCACGAGCGAGAAATAATAGAACAGGTGCTCCTGGAACTTCACGGCCATCGCCACCGCGAAGCCCGGCATCGCGAAGACGATGCCGGTCAGACCGAGCAGCGGCAAGCTCAACAGCGACCACCACGAGTGCACGAGTCCAAAACTCGCGATGACCACGAGAAAGATCCCGCCGTACAGCATCGCGCGAAACGCCTGCCATAAGTATTCGCCCGCCGCGATCTCCAGCGGGTCGACGGGCGCGGTGACCATGGACTCGTACACGCCGCTGAAGTTGAGCCGCTCGAAGGCGCCCCAGCAGGCGTCGAAGGTCGCGGCGTTCATCGCCGCCAGACCCAGCATGCCGGGCGCGATGAACTGGACGAGCGAACTCGATCCCAGCGTCAGGTATGCCCCGAGGCCGAACCCGATGGCGAGAAAATATGCCAACGGTTCGAAGATGTTGATGGCGACGCTCGAGAACGCGTATTTGCGCCAGGCGTCGAAGTTGCGGCGGAACACGTTCCACGCATTGCGGTGGAAGAGCGCTGCGAGCGGCTTCATTCCGCCAGCTCCCGCCCGGTGAGGTTCAAGAAGACGTCTTCGAGCGTCGCGGCGCGCGCGACATGGCGCGGCGTTTCGACGCCGCTTTCGGCCAGCCGGCGCAGCAAGACGCGGTTGTCGTCGTTGTAGAGATACGTCGTTTCGCCATGCTGCTCGCGCCGGCGCACGATGCCATCCAGCGGCACGCGGATGCGCTCGAAATCGACGCCGATCAACTCGAGCACGTCGGCCGCGGCGAAGCGCTCGACCAATGCGCGCGGCGAACCCTCCGCGAGGATCCGGCCCTCGTCCATGATGACCAGCCGGTCGCACAAGCGCGCCGCTTCTTCCATATAGTGCGTGGTCAGGACGAGCGTGATGCCGCGCGCGCGCAGATCCAGCAGCAGCTGCCACACCAGCAGGCGCGCTTGCGGGTCGAGCCCGGTGGTGGGCTCGTCGAGGATGAGCATTTCCGGATCGTTGACGAGCGCACGCGCGATCGAAAGGCGCCGCTTCATGCCGCCCGAGAGTTCGGGCACGCGCGAATGCGCTTTGGCGTCGAGGCTCATCAGGCGCAGCAGCGTGTCGCATTTCGCCTGCGCTCGCGTGCCGCCGATCCCGAAGAACGATGCATAGCGAAGGACGTTCTCGGTGACCGTGAGTTCCGGATCGAGCGCGCTCTCCTGCGCGGCGACTCCGATGCGCTGCTTGATCTGCAGCGGGGCGCGTTCGGCGTCGAGGCCGAGCACGCGCAGCTCGCCCGCGCTCCTGGCGATGCGGCAGTAGATCATCTTCATGGTCGTCGTCTTCCCGGCGCCGTTGACGCCGAGAAAACCGAAGCACTCCTGCGGCGCGATCGCGAAGTCGATCGCGCGCACGGCTTCGAGCGCACCGTAGCGCTTCGACAAACCCGAAGCGAAGACAGCGGGGTCGGGCATAGCCCGAGCCATTGGAACCTTTGCAGCAACGGACCTTGTGGAGCGGGACCTTTCAGGTCCCGCTGACTCCACTCCGTTCCTCGCAGCCACGAAGGTCCGTCGCTGTACGAAAGATAAACTTCTCGGACTTTGATCAGCCATTGTCGGTGCTGTAGCGAGCTACAGCCACGAGGCCGCACGGCTCGTGCCCTGTAGCGCAAGAGTGCTCGAATCTCGCACGCCGGTGCAGCGAGCGCATTACATCGCAGACCACCTCACACCGCACTTGTTTCGCGGTGTCGCAGGCCAGCCCGCCGCCGAAGCGCCGCAAGTCGCGTGGCGCGTCACCCCAGAACCGTTCCCGCTCTCCCCATCGACGGTCGCGTCGCTGCAGTCCCTTGGCGCCGACCTGTTCAAATTTTACCGCGGGCTCAACAAACTGTATTTCCAAAGCGTGCGCGGCACCGCCCCGGACTTCGTCCGCGAATATCTCGAACTGGGCAAACCCGAGCAGATCGTGCGCTTGCAGCGCCAGAACCGCTTCAACCGCGACGTAGCGGCCGTCATCCGTCCGGACATCATCCTGACCGACGCCGGCATGATCATCTCTGAACTCGACTCGGTCCCGGGCGGCATGGGTCTGGTCGGAGCGATGGGCGAGACGTATTGCGAGTTGGGATACGACCAGGTCGGCGAGTTCGATGGCATGATCCGCGGCTTCGCGCGCATGGCCCAAGCGCGCACGGGCAAACAGCATCCGGTCGTCGCGGTCGTCGTCTCCAAGGAATCTGAAGACTACCGCGGCGAGATGACATGGCTCAGCGAGGCGCTTTCGCGCTCCGGCCTCGTCGAAGCGGTCACCATCAAGCCAGAAGAGATCGGTTTCACCGAGGAAGCGCTGGTCGTGGACACGCCGGAGGGGCGGCGCACCGTCGACCTGCTCTACCGCTTTTTCGAACTCTTCGACATGCTCAACATCCCCAAACACGAATTGATGATGTACTCGGCGCGGCACAAGCGCGTGGCCGTGCTGCCGGCGCCGAAATCGTTCCTCGAAGAGAAACTCACCTTCGCGCTCTTGCAGCATCCATCGCTTGAAGAGCGATGGCGCCGTGAGCTCGGCGATGAGACCTTCGCCCGCCTTTTCCGGCTCTTCCCGCAGACGTGGATCCTCGATCCTCGGCCGCTGCCGCCGCAAGCAGTGATCCAGGGCTTGGTCGTGGACGGGCGGCCGCTGCACGCATGGAGCCAACTGTACGGTTTGTCCAAATCCGAGCGCCAGTTCGTGGTGAAGCCGTCCGGTTTTTCGGAGCTTGCGTGGGGCAGTCGAGGCGTGTACGTCGCCGATGATCTGTCGCGCAACGAGTGGATGGCCGTGCTCGACGGCGGTCTTGCGGTGTTCGACCGCACCCCGCACATCCTGCAGCGCTTCCACAAAGGCCGGCACGTGCGAGCCGATTACCTCGATCGTGAAAGCGATGCGATCGCGAACATGGACGGCCGCATCCGGCTCTGTCCGTACTACTTCGTCGCCGGCGACGATGCGCTGCTCTCCGGCGTGCTCGCCACCATCGTGCCGGCGGATAAGCGCATCATCCACGGCATGTCCACCGCGATCATGGCGCCGTGCATGGTTTCGGAGAGCGGCTACTGACGAAGCCCAACGAGCGCGACGAGACAATCGGCCGGCAAACGGAATCGCGCTTACCGCCGGCTGCCGCGGTGATAGCGGCGCTCGCGCTGTACGTCTTGTTGCCGCCGCATCTGACGCTAGGACCGCCGTGGCTCATGCCGGTGCTCGTCTTGGCTTTGCTCGTACCCCTCGTGGTGGTTGGACCCATGCGACTCGGCCAGCCGCCGCGGGTATGGCGTACCGTTGGGATAATGGTGATCGCGCTCGTCAACGCGGCCAACGTCGCATCGCTCGCGCTGCTCGTCCGTACGCTCTTGGCTCCGGGCAACAAGGAGACCGGCTGGGGCCTGCTCGTGTCGGCCACCGCCATTTGGTTGACCAATATGCTCGTGTTCGGGCTGTGGTTCTGGGAGCTGGATGGCGGTGGTCCGTACTCCCGTTTAAGCGCGTCGCGACGCCATGCCGATTTCCAGTTCCCGCAGATGGTCACGCCGAGCTGCGCCCCGGTCGGTTGGAGGCCGTCATTCATCGACTACCTGTATCTGGCGTTCACCAATTCGACGGCGTTCAGCCCGGCCGATACGATGCCGCTCACCGGTTGGGCGAAGGCCTTGATGGCAGTCGAGGCCTTGATCTCGCTCCTCACCGTGCTCTTGGTCGCCGCGCGAGCCGTGGGCATCCTCACGTAAGCACGGCCATCACTCTCGCGATATCCGATTCATCGTTGTAGCCGTGCGGCGAAATGCGGACGCCGACAGGACGCGCGGTCAATCCGACCTTGGCCAGTTGCGCCGCGTTGTTGAGCTTATCGGGATCGCGCCCGCCGAGCCCGAACAGCACAATGCCCGAGCGCGTGCCCGGCGCGCGCGAACTTTTCACGTCGATGCCGCGGGCTTGGGCCTGCTCGATCAGCGAGTCGATGAGCGCCAACACGTGCCGCTCGATGTTCTCGAGCCCCGTCGCGGTGAGCAATCCGAGACTGACGCTGAAGCCCAACATCCCCGGATAGTTGAGCGTGCCGCCGTCAAAGCGCTCGGCGGAATCTTTGAGCGGCTGATCGTAGTCGAGGAAGTTCATCGGATCCCGCACCGAGCGCCATGACGCCAGCGCAGGGCGCAATTTCTCGATAAGGGAGCGGCGCACGAACACGACACTGAAGCCTTGCGGCGAAAGCAGCCACTTGCCGGCCGCGAAGTACGCGAAGTCGGCGCCGCAAGCGCGCACGTCCAGCGGCAGGTGCCCAAAGCCCTGCATCGCGTCGAGCGCGAAGTACACGCCGCGCTCGTTGCACCATCGGCCGATCGCCGCGATGTCGTTGCGATAGCCGTCGCTGAAGCCGACTTGTGACACGGCCACAAGCCGCGTGCGCGAGGACGCCAAGCGCTCGAGCGTTTCAACGGTCAGGCGTTCGCGAGGCGAGCGAGCCAGGCGGATCGACACGCCGCGCTCCCGCAGGTTGAGCCACGGATACGCGTTGGCGCCGAATTCATCGTCCGGCATGATGATCTCATCACCCGGACGCCAGTCGATGCCGTTGGCCGCGACGAGCGCGCCGTCCGACGTGTTGCGCATGAACGCGATCTCGGAGGGGTCCGCGTTGATCGCCTTAGCGACTTGGCGGCGCACCTCGTCGCGCCTTTGCTCTATTTTCTGCACGCCGGTCTTGCCTTGGCGCATCTGCGCATCGAGCATCGCGGCGACCGCCTCAAAGGTCGGCCGCGGCAGCGGGCCCACCGATGCATGATCGCAATACGCCCACTGCTCCGCGATCGGAAAGAGCGAACGGTCAAGCGGGGGCGCAAGCGCCGGCGGGCGGTCGACCTTCAATGACTCCTCCATGTGCGCACCGAACTTCCTCTCGAGGTCTTCCACTCCATGCTGCTTAGCGCGCTCGCGCTCGCCCTCGCCCTGAACCTCGGACCCGCCCTTCCTGCTGAAGGCGCGCCGCCGCCCACCACGCTTGCGCTCATGCGGCAGAAATTGCTCGACGAACTCAACCGCCATCGCGCTGGCCTTTCGGTGTCGCCGTTGCACGTGGACGCGCTCGCCCAGCAGGCCGCGCAGATGCACTCCGTCGAGATGGAGCGCGCGGCGAAGCTGCGGCATGAAGACTCCTCCGGCCATTCGCCCTTGTGGCGCTACACGTCGTTGGGCGGCTCCGCGCAGGCGTACGGCGAGAACGTCGGCTACTTCAGTCGCGGCGTGGTGAATCCCGATCTGCTGTGGTCCTCGATCGCGGAACTGGACCGCCGAATGATGGCCGAGCAACCGCCCAATGACGGCCACCGCAAGAACATCTTGTCAGTGCGCTATTCAGCGGTCGGCATCGGCGTCGCCGTGGGCCCCAACGGCGTGTACATCACGGAAGATTTCGTCGGCTACCCGCGCGCGCGGCTCTACGGCACGGACCACTCCGTCATATTCCAGTTGGCCATGATGGAGCGCGACGGCTTGTAGCCGTGCACGTCGACGCTCAACACGCCCACGCGGTCGCGGAACCACATCGGAATCACTGCGATATCCTCCATGCGCCGGCGCTCGATGTCGGCGTATATCGTCTTGCGCTCGGCGCGAGCGCTGATGATCAGCGCGCGCCGCTCCTGCCGGTCCACCTCCGGATCGCATAGGCGCGAATCGTTGGAGCCCGCCGGCGAGAACTGATCGCAGCCGTCGTCTTTGAGCGCGGCCGGGTCGTAGTTGACGCTATAGCTGTAGCTCACCAGATTGAATTTCCCCTGACGGATCGGGCCGCTGACGTCGAAGATCAGGCCGTACGGGTAGTTCTTGATCGTGATGTCGATGCCGGCCGCCCGCAGATATTGCTGGGTGAGCTCCGCGAAGTGCTTGCTGGAATCGCTTCCGGCGATGGAAAGGAACAACAGCGACAGCCGCTGCCCGTCTTTATAACGATAGCCGTCCTGCCCCGTCTTCCAACCCGCTTCGTCGAGCAACGCTTTTGCTCGGGTGAGATCGTGATCGTAGCGGGGCACGTCATTGGTGAACGCCCACGACCAGTTGGGGAGAAACTCTGCGGCCAGGTAGCCGGCGCCGTGGGAGATGCGCTGCAGCAGCTCGGCGCGATCCAAAGAATAGGCGATGGCCCGGCGCAGGCGCACGTCGTGCAGCGGCCCGCTCTGCGTGAACATCGAGAGCACGCTCAAGCGCAGGCTCGGCGTGACGACCACGTTCATGTCTTTGAGCTGGCGAAACGACGGAAGATCGTTGGTGGTCGCGTCGATGTCGGCGTCGAGTTCGTGGGTCTGAAAGTTCACGATCTCGGTGTTGTCGGTGCGCGCTTGGAAAATGATCTTCTTGATCTTCGGCGCGCCGCCCCAATAGTGCATGTTGGCGACGAAGACCATCTGGCCGTTCTTCTCCCAAGACTGGAGCATGAAAGGCCCGGTCCCCACCGGCTTGTTGTTGAGCGGCGAACGCACGAGATCTTTGGCCCCTGCGATGATGTGCGCGGGCAGAGGCGCGACCGGTCCCTCCTGGATGCCGGCAAAAAAGCGCGTGGGGAAGGGCGCGTACGGACGCTTGAGATGCACGACCACGGTGTAGCGATCGGGTGCGTCGATGCTGCCGACGACGTCGTAGCCTTCGCGGATCTCCACCGGGTTGTCCGGATTCATCACCTGTTTCCAAGTCTCGATGACGTCCTGCGCGCCGAACGGCTGCCCGTCGGACCACGTCACCCCGTGCCGCAAGTGGTAGGTCACGGTGAGGCCGTCTTTGCTGATGCCGCCGTTCTCGAGCGTCGGGACCTGCGTGATCAACACCGGCACGAGCTCGCCCTTGTCATCCAGGCGCACGAAGTACTCCAACACGTACCCCGAGAGTTGATACGCGATGTCGGCGCCCGTGAGCATCGGGTTGAGGGTCGACGGATCCGAGATGTCCGAGATGCGCAGCACGCCGGGTTGCGTCCAGGAATGCGCGCCGCTCGGGCCGAGTCCGGTCGACGTCGAGACCTTCGTGCACCCGGCAAGCCCGGCGAGCGCGATCGCCAAGAACACGCATGCGTGCATTTTCATGGGGTCGGGCCGTTCTGCGAAGCCGCGGAGGGCGCCTGTCGGCGGTGACGGAAACGGCATGCATGATCGACTTCGAACTGACGGCGGAGCAGTTGATGCTCGCGCATACGGTCCGCGCGTTTTTGGCCGACCAGATCTCGCCAGACGTGCAGGCTTGTGATAGCGCCGGGACGCCGCTGCCCGGCGCGTTCGCGAAGCTCGCTAAACTTGGTATCGTAGGCTTGCCTTTCCCCGAAACCTACGGCGGCGGCGGGATGGACTACGTGACCCTCGGCCTCGTGTGCGAAGAGCTCGAATACTGCGACACTTCGTTGCGCACCATGATGTCGGTGCACATCGGTCTCGCCGGCTGCGGCATCTATCAGTGGGGCACGGAGGAGCAAAAGCAGCGGCTGCTGCGACCGCTTGCCATGGGCACGAAGCTGGGGGCCTTCGCTCTCACCGAACCCGACGCGGGCTCGGACGTCGCGGCGCTGAAATCCAGCGCGCGCCGTGAAGGTGACGGCTACGTCTTGAACGGCAGCAAGATCTGGATCTCGTGCGCGACCCAAGCCGACATCTTTCTCGTCTTTGCGAAGACCGATCCGGCCAAAGGTGCGCACGGCATCAGCGCGTTTGTCGTCGAGCGCGAGTCGGCCGGCGCGGCGCTGCACACGTTTTCGCTGCACGACAAATACGGCGTGCGCGCGGGCGACACCGGTGGCTTGTCGTTCCACGACCTTCGCGTTCCGGTGGCCAATCGGCTCGGCGAGGAAGGCGAAGGCTTTTATGTCGCGATGACGTGTCTTGAGACCGGGCGCTTCACGGTAGCCGCCGGAGCGAGCGGGCTCATCCGCGCCTGCCTCGATGCATCCGTCAAGTACGCGCACGAACGGCACGCCTTCGGCGTCGAGATCGGGCGCCACCAACTGGTCCAGGAGATGATCGCGCAAATGGCGCTTGGCTATGACGCTGCGCGCCTCTTGTATCTGCGCGCCGGCTGGATGAAGAACAAAGGCATGCGCAACACGCGCGAGACGGCGTTGGCGAAATGGTACGCCACCGACGCGGCCAACCGCGCGGCGGACGACACCATGCAGATCCACGGCGCGTACGGGTTTTCAGACGAATATCCGGCGGCGCGCTTTCTGCGCAACTCGCGCGGCAGCATCATCTATGAAGGCACGCGCGAAATCCAAAAGGTGATGCAGGGGGAGTACGCCCTGGGGTATCGCAAAGACAAGCCGCCGCGGTGCGAACTCCCGCCCTACAAGATGTAGCGTTCCGAGCGAAGCTCGGATGTAGTGCCGGGGCTTTAGCCCCGGAAGAAAGGCTTTCATAGATGCCAGAAATCAAACGCGTCGGTGTCTGCGGCTCCGGGCTCATGGGGTCGGGCATCGCCCAAGTGGCGGCGGCGGCAGGCTACGACGTCGTCGTGCTCGAGGCCGTGCAGGCGGCGCTCGAAAAAGGCCTGGCCGGCATCAAGAAATCGCTGGAGAGGTTCGTCGAAAAGGGAACGCTCAAAGCCGACGATCGCGACGCGACGCTAGGCCGCATCAAGACCACGATCCGCGTCGAGGACCTCAAGGACTGCGACCTCGTCATCGAAGCGATCATCGAGAACATGCCTGCCAAACGCGAGCTGTTCGCAAAACTCGACGCGCTGCTCGCGCCGCATGCCATCATCTGCTCCAACACGTCGAGCTTGTGCGTGGTCGAGATGGCCGTCGCGACCAAGCGGCCCAAACAAGTCGCCGGCCTGCACTTCTTCAATCCCGTTCCGCTGATGAAACTGGTCGAAGTGGTCAAGACGATCCTCACGAGCAAGGAGACGATCGACACGCTGTATGCCTTTGCGAAGAAGCTCGCCAAGACGCCGATCCTCGCGCAAGACACGCCGGGCTTCATCGTCAATCGCCTGCTCGTGCCCTACCTTCTGTATGCGATTCGCGTCTACGAGCAAGGCTTGGCTTCGCGCGAAGATATCGACGAGGGCATGCGCCTCGGTTGCGGCCATCCGATGGGACCGCTCACGCTGCTGGATTTCGTCGGTTTGGACACCACGTATTATATCGCCGAGATCATGTTCGACGAATTCAAGGACCCGATGTTCGCGCCGCCGCCGCTACTGAAGCGCATGGTGCTCGCCGGAATGCACGGTAAGAAGTCCGGCAAAGGCTTCTACGACTATAAAGGAACGCCATGACCTACGAAACGCTTCTCATCGATCGCGACGGACCGGTCGCCATCATCACCATCAACCGCCCGAAGGTGCTCAATGCGCTCAACGAGACCGTGCTCTCGGAATTGAGCAAGGCCTTCGACGAACTCGAGGCCGACACGAGCGTGCGCGCCGTCATCATCACGGGCGCCGGCGATCGCGCGTTCGTGGCAGGCGCCGACATCGGCGAATTGGCGGCGCTGCCCGACGAAAAGGCCGGGGCCGCGAAGGCGCGTCAAGGCCACGCGGTCACGCACAAGATGGAACATTCGCGATTGCCGGTCATCATGGCGATCAACGGCTTCGCGCTGGGCGGCGGCCTCGAACTGGCGATGGCCGGCGACATGCGCATCGCTTCGTCAAACGCCAAACTCGGTCAGCCCGAAGTCAATCTCGGAATCATCGCGGGCTTCGGCGGCTCGCAGCGCTTGCCGCGGCTTGTTGGCCCAGGCATGGCTTCCTATCTGCTTCTCACCGGCGAGATGATCGGCGCCGAGGAAGCCAAGCACGCCAATCTTGTCGAGAAGGTCGTGCCGCCGGAAGAATTGCTCAACGAGGCCAAGCGCATCGCCCACGTCATCGCCTCGAAAGGGCCGCTCGCGATCGCCGCGACGAAAAAGGTCATCCACAAAGGCCTGCAGACCGATCTCCACGCGGGTTTGGAGCTCGAAGCGGAGCACTTCGGCAAAGTCGTGGCCACCGCCGACGCTAAAGAAGGCACGAAGGCGTTCCTTGAAAAGCGCCCCGCCAAGTTCCAGGGCAAATAGCCACCGTTTCCACGCGCGGGACGCAAAGGACACGGTTCGGACGCCTTGCTGGTATCCTGACGATGGGTGCGTGAGAGAACAAACTTAAAAGGGAGGCACCTTATGTATCGCAAGGTCTCATCTGCCGCAGGGCTCCTCGCCGCGGCGCTTTTGATCATCGTAGCGCGGCCCGCTGCGGCTAGCGTGACCACCGCGACGCTGACCGCAACCACGCCTTCCTATAGCGGCAAGTGCCCTGTAACCGAAGCATTCACAGGCGCGATCTCGGGCACGCCCGGCACGACGTTCCAGTACAGTTTCAACCGGTACATCAACGGTGTGCAACAAGTTCAAAACGTGGGAGCGGGGACGATACCGTCGAACGGCACCTTCTCCCCGGTCAACGACTCGTTTAGCATAGCGTCGAGCAGCACGGGCACGAACTTCGATCAGATCTGGGTTCACAATATTGCCGGTGGTCAGGCCGACGTGTATTCGAACAAGGCCTCATTCACCGCCACGTGCGTCCTCATCCTCTTGTCCACCATGCCGCCCATTCCGGTGGCGTCGCCGCCCTTCTCATCGAAGAATCAAGTTACTCAACCGCTTTCCTCGAATGCAACGCTAGTGCTGCACCCTGGCGCCTCGGCGATCCGAAGCAAAGTTCTCCTCAACCAAGGCCAGGCCGATTTCTTTTTCGGCCCATACTGCACGCATTCTGGAGCTCAACTTTGTGTCGGCTACGATCACGTCCTAGACACTGGCGTCTTCGGCGAAAAGAAAATCGGAATAATCCGAAGCTATTTCATGTTTGCTATCCCGCACGGCCTCAATGTCGTCAAGGCCCTGCTCGGGTTCCATCAGATCTTCGACGGCACCGATCAGACTTCGTTTCAATGCTTCGGCGGCATCGCGCCGGCGGTTTCCCCCTGGACGACGAACAACGATTTCGTCGACGGAGATTTTGGGTTTCCCGCACCCGCGCATTATATTGGGCCGGATGGGACGATTGATGTCACTTCCATCGTTAAAGCATGGACCGGGAAGATGGCCAACAATGGATTCGTGATGCGGGGGAGCGACGAACAGACGTTTATAGGAAAAAACGAAACCTGTCACTTCATATTCAGCCCGATTGAGCTCAAAATTACGGTGTCTTCCCCGATTCTAAAGGTGCCGTGAACCCACTCCAAGACACCGGAACGCGCTGGCTACTAACGAGCCTCTAGTATCGTGAACGGCGAGTGCGTGCGGCGCACGCGCGCGAGCCGGAGCCCGGCGCTTTCCAAGAGCGCGCGGTATTGATCGATCGTGCGCTCGCGGCCGCCGGTGAGCGCAAGCATCTCGAGATCGCTCAGCGCCGCCATCGCGCCCGCCGCGCTCTCGTCGATGACGAGCTCGATGATGAGCAGCCGCGCGCCCGGCCCCATCGCGGCCCGGCAGTTGCGCAGGATCTGGGTCGCGCGCTCGTCATCCCAATCGTGCAGAACCTGCTTTAGCAGATACACATCCGCGCCGGAAGGCACGCGCTCGAAAAAACTCCCGGCGGTGAACGCATATCGTTCGGTCGCCCCCTCGCCGCTTGCCGCGGCACGCGCCCGCTCCACCACCGGCGGCAGATCGTACACGGTACCCCGAAGGTGCGGATACGCCTCGACGATCGCGCGGATCAAGCGCCCATCGCCGCCTCCGATGTCGACGACCGAGCTCGCATCGTGCAACGCGAGCGACGAGATCAGCGCGCGGCTGCGCACGTTCGAAAGCGAAGCCATCGCCGCATCGAAGGCTGCGGCCGCGTCTGCGTGCGAGGCAAGGTAGTCGAACAGGCCTGCACCGGGCGCGCGCGCTATGCCTGGCTCGCCCGTGCGCACGCTCTGAGCAAGCTCGCCCCAAGCCCGCCAGTGCCAGCCTTCGCCGTTGTACGCCGCCCACGCGCGCAGCGAGTCGGGATGATCGCTTTGCAACAGTCTGCCGAGTGGCGTTATGCTGAACTGGCGCGGGCGGCGCTCATTGAAGAAACCTTGTCCGGCAAGCGCGCGCAACAACCGGTAGATGCCGTCCTCGGTCGCGCCGACCGCGCGCGCGATGTCGGCCGCGGACCGGGATGAGTCACCGATCGCATCGGCCAGGCCCAAAATCGCCGCGGTCGACACGGCTTGGCCGACCCACGAACCCGTGATCAGCCGATGGAGATGCACTTGACGCCGCAGACCCGCAGGCATGAGCCGCTCGAGCAGTCTCGCCCAGAGGCTTGCGAAGGACAAAAGACTTACGTCGGTGTCGCGATCGGTCCGGGAGTCGGCGTAGTTCCGGCAGCCGGCGTCGCCGTAGGAGACGCGCCCGGGCCCACCGTCGGTGTCGCGGCCCCGCCCGTCGCGGCTTCGGTCGGCGTGGCAACCGGCGTAGGCGCGATCGTCGGGACCGTTATCGGCTGTTCGGTCGGCACCGCGGTGCGCTCCGGGATGGGCGGCACCGGCGACGGCGTCGCTTGACCGAGGAACAGCGACGGACCGTACAACTGCGCGTTATCTGAAACATTTTGCGCGGACTTCCAGCCGTCTGCATAGGCATAGTCAAGGAAGCCCAGCCCGCCCAAGACGACGATCGCGATGATCGGGGAGAGCGCGCCGAGCCGCGAGTTGATCACAGCGGTGCCGGCGATGAGATCGCCCAGGCGCCGCCGGCGGTGCGTGACGACGGCGAGCACGAAGCCGACGATCAGCAGATCGAACGGGAGGAAGAGATTTCGCAGCAGCGAGGCGACCACGCCGACGCGGCCGCCGTGCATGTTGAGCACGGCTAGGCCGAAGAGCGCTTTGCCCAGCGTCGAGCTGAACCACCATTCGGAAAGCCACAGGTACACGAACAGGCCGATTCCGGTGAACAGCATGGTCCGGAAGAACGTGACCCACGCGTGCGCGTCGAGATGCCCGAAGTGTATCAAAGCGAATTGGATAGACGTCGCGAGCAGCGCGGTGACGCCGACGAGATCGACGATCAACGCGAGTAGCCGACGCGCGATGTACAGACCCACGTCGCCGATCTCTTCGTGCTCGGGCAATTCCGGCGGAGGCACCGGGCGCGGTTTCGGTTTCGGCGGGGGCGGCGGCGGAGGCTTCGGCGGCGGAGCTTGGACTGATGACGTCACCGGCTGCGGCTGCAAAATCTCCGGTTGCGGGGTGGGCGGTGGCGGAGGCGGCGGAGGTGGCGGCGGAGGCTTCGGTGGCGGCGTCGCGGCTGCGGCGCCGGGCGGCTGCGCTTGAATCGTGAATTGGATCGGCTCGGGCGGTGTAGCCGGTTTCGCCGCGTCAGTGCTATTCGGCCGATCGAGCACCGCTCCGCAGTTAGGGCAAAACGCAGATGAGCCGGTGAGTTCGGCGTGACACGAAGGACAAGTCGGCACTAAGGCATCCCCCATGGACAAGCCGGACTAAAGTCCGGCATACCACATTCCGGGGCTAAAGCCCCGGCACTACATTGCTACATTAAATTACAAAGCTTCGACGATACTTGCTATGCCTTGGCCTCCGCCGATGCAAGCGCTCGCCGCGCCGTACTTCTTATGTTTTCGGCGCAATTCGTGTAGGAGCGTATACGCCAGGCGCGCCCCGCTGGCCCCCAGCGGATGGCCCAGCGAAATGGCCCCGCCGTTGGGGTTGAGCTTGTACTCGTCCAGATGCAGGGCATGCACGCATGCCAGCACCTGCGGAGCGAATGCTTCGTTGATCTCGACCACGTCGAGTTGATCGATCGACATCCCCGCGCGCTCCGCCGCCTGCGGTATCGCGAAGGCAGGCCCAATGCCCATGATGTCGGGATCGACCCCGACCACGCCCCACGACACCAGCCGGCCCAGCGGAGACAACCCATCCTTTTCCGCTTGCCGCGCGGTAGTGAGCACGACCGCGGCCGCGCCGTCCGTGATGCCGCTGGCGCTGCCCGGCGTCACGATGCCGTCCTTCTTGAAGCGCGCCGGCAGCTTCGCAAGCTGCTCTAGCGTCACGTCCGGGCGCGGGCCTTCATCTTTGTCCACCACGACCGGGCCTTTGCGCCCCGGAGCTTCCACCGGCACGATCTCTTCCTTGAAGAACCCCTCTCCCGTCGCTTTGGCAGCGCGTTGCTGCGAACGCAGGCTGAACTCATCGGATTCCTTGCGCGTGATCTCGTAGCGCTCCGCGAGATTCTCCGCGGTGATCGCCATCGGCATGTTGTTGTAGCTGTCCGTCAAGCCTTCCCACAGCGAATCTTCCAGCTTCCCTTGACCGAGCGCAAGTCCCCAGCGCGCGCCGCGGATGAGGTGGGGCGCTTGGCTCATATTCTCCATGCCGCCCGCGAGCACGTACGTCGCCTCGCCGAGCAGCAGCTGCTGCGCACCGCTGATGATGGCTTGCAAGCCCGAGCCGCACAGCCGATTCACGGTCAGCGCCGGCACGTCCACGCGGCAGCCCGATTTCAACCCGACATGGCGCGCGCCGTAGATCCCATCGGCGCTGGTCTGCATGACGTTGCCGAAGATGACTTGATCGATCTTCTCGGGCGCGACGCCGCTGCGTTCCATCGCAGCCTTGGAGGCGACGACCGCCAGATCGATGGCGCTGACGTCGCGCAGCGCACCGCCGAAGTTGCCGAACGGCGTTCGCGCGCCGTTGACGATCACGATTTCCGCTTTTCCGTTTTTCATTGGTTCTCCAGGACTACCGGGGCTAAAGCCCCGGCACTACACTTTTGTCGGTTGTTTAACTCGTGCGGGCTGCGCCAGCGCGGCGCATACCATGTCGCCGATCTGCGACGTCGAAAGCCCGCTGCTCGCGTCGAGCGAGGCGATGCGCTTGCTGGCCAGCAACTCGCCGATGGTCGCATCGATGGCGTTGGCCGCCGCCGTCTCGCCTAAGTAGTCCAGCATCATGCCGACCGCGCCGATCGCCGCGATGGGACTCACCACGTTCTTTCCTTTATACTTAGGCGCGGAACCGTGGATAGGTTCGAACAGCGAGACCTTACCCGGGTGGATGTTGCCCGACGCGGCCACACCCATGCCACCCTGCACCATGGCGCCGAGATCGGTGATGATGTCGCCGAATAGATTCGGCGTCACCATGACGTCGAACGACTCCGGGTTCTTGATCATCCACATGCACGCGGCGTCGATGTAGGCGAACTCGTACTCGATGCCCGGATAATCGGGCGAGACCTCCTCGACGGTGCGGCGCCAGATCTGCTGCACTTCGATGGCGTTGGCCTTGTCGACGAGCGTCAGCTTCTTCTTCTTAGCGCGCTTGACGGCGAGATCGAACGCGTAGCGCACCGCGCGCTCGCAACCCTTGCGGGTGAAGATCTGATTGGCGATGACCACCTCGTCAGGCGTGCCCTTCTTGAAATGTCCACCCATGCCGGTGTACAGATCCTCGGTGTTCTCGCGCACCACGACCATGTCGACGTCGGCCGGCGTCTTGCCTTTGATGGGGCACAGGTGCTCGGCATACAGCTTGATCGGGCGAAGATTGATGTACAGGTCCAACCCGAAGCGCGTGGCGGCGATGACGCCGCGCTCCACCAGACCCGGCGGCAGGCGCGGATCGCCGATCGCGCCGAGCAGGATCGCGTCCATTTTTCGGAACTCGTCGAGCTGACCGGGCGGCATGAACTCGTTAGTCGCCAGATAGTGATCGGCGCCGAACGGGTATGTCTTGGTCTGATACGCGAAGTCGTATAACTTGGAGGCGCGCTCCAGGACCTTGAGCCCTTCAGCCGTGACTTCGGGCCCGACGCCGTCACCAGGGATGACGGCGATCGTGTAGCGTTTGGGCATCAGGCCTTGGCCTTGGCCGCGCGCTTTTCTGCAAGGCGTTGCTCCGCGTAGCGCAAGAGCCCGCCTTTGGCGATGAGATCCTGCATGAACTGCGGGAACTGGGTGGCCTTGAACTGCTTGCCGGTGGTCTCATTGGAGATGACGCCGTTGCCCGCGTCGACCGAAATCGCGTCGCCGTCGCTGATGCCGTCGACGCCGGCCGGGCACTCGAAGATCGGCAATCCGGTGTTGATGCAATTGCGGTAAAAAATGCGCGCGAATGATTTGGCGACCACGCCGGAGACTCCCGCTCCTTTGAGCGCCACCGCCGCCACTTCGCGCGAGGATCCGCACCCGAAATTCGTATCCGCCACGATGAGGTCGCCGAGCTTCACCTTCTTGACGAAGTTCGCATCGAGATCTTCCAAGGCGTGTTTGCCCAGTTCCACCGGGTCGATCAGGTTGCAATAGCGGCCGGGAATGATGACGTCGGTGTCGACGTTCTTGCCGTATTTGTGCGCGGTGCCCTTGAGTATCATTGCGGTGACTTATCCTCCGGCCCTTAGGCTTCTCCAGCCTCGCGAGGCTCGCCTTGAGTAGCCCGCGAACGTCGCGGACGTGAACGAGGTCGAACAGCCGGTCCGCCCGGAGCCGGAACGGCGAATCCGCCACCCGCTCCACCGCTGTCTTTTGGCGGAGTGCACTGGCACCTTCGTGCTGACCACCGTCGCCGCGGGCGGCGACGTCATTGACGTCGTCAGCGGTGGGCAAATCGGACACGTCGGAAAATATCTCGCGTCCGGACTCATCCTCACCGGGCTCATCTATTCGCTCAGCGGGATGTCGGGCGCTCATTTCAATCCGGCGGTAACGCTGGCGTTTGCGCTGCGTGGCTCATTCCCGTGGGGAAGGGCGGCTGCGTACTGGCTGAGTCAACTCGTCGGCGCGATTCTTGCGGGCGGCCTATTAGCAGCTTTTTTCTCCGTCGCAAATCTTGCGAAAGGCGCGAGCGCGCCCACGCTGCTGTCGCCGCTCGGGATGACGCTGTGGGAGGCGGTGCTCGCGTTCATCTTGGTGTCCGTGATCTTGGCCACGACCGATGAGCGGGCAGTGGTGGGGAAAAACGCCGCCATCGCGATCGGATTCACGATCGCCGTGCTCGGACTGTTCTCAAGTCCGGTGAGCGGAGCGTCCATGAACCCGGCCCGCTCCTTAGGCCCGATGATCGTCGCCTTTTCTTTCGACCGCTGGTGGTGTTACGTGTTGGGTCCGCTGCTCGGCGCGATTGTAGCGGCCGGTGTAGTGCGACTGATCCATGGCCAGTCGGCGGAAAACGCAGCATTGCCCGGAGAGTGAAGCCAGGCCAAACCGTCGTTACCGTTTCGGTCGAAAAAGCGAATCGACGGGAAGGCGGAAGCCGGGCAGGGCAGGATGCTCGAACCACTCACCCGCGTGCCATGTCTTTTCGCCGTGCACATCATGCGCTCTGACGAATCGACGCCGCAGATCGACCTCGACGACGACCTCGCAGCCCGCCGCCAGGTACACGCCGATCTTGTGCTCGACATCCGCACGCAAATCGCCCGGCGATAGAATTTCAACCGCCGCGTTCGGAGCGCAGCGCGGAAAATCGGTGCGGTCCTGTTCTTCTTGCGACAGTCGCGCGAATGCGAGAAAAGCGACGTCCGGTACCAAGGGCCGCGCGGCCTCGCCAGGCGGGGCGATTCGAAAATCCCACTCGCTGCCGACATAGCCGAGACCGCTACGCTCAGCCCAAGCGTCCAACGCGACGACGAACTTCGTCTGCGCGTATGCATGCGCCGTTCGCGGGCTCATCTTTTGGAGCGCGCGGCCACGCACCCATTCGGTGGCGGGCTTGGTTTCGGGAACGGTGATGTCGAGAACTTTAGACATGCGCGTCTAGCGTTTAGGCGGGGATCGCCTCGCTGACCTGCTCGGGGCCGCAGATGTAGCCCATGATCGCTGACGATGCCGCGACGTACGGACCGGTGAGATACACTTCGCTCTTCACGTGGCCCATGCGGCCGCGGAAATTTCTGTTCGTCGTCGAGATGCAGCGCTCGCCGTCGCTGAGCACGCCCATGTGTCCGCCGACGCACGGACCGCAGGTGGGCGTCGAGACCACGCAGCCGGCATCGATGAAGATCTCCGCCAATCCCTCGATGATGCACTGCTTGTAGACTTTCTGACTGCCGGGGATGACGATGCAGCGCACGTCCGGATGCACCTTGCGCCCCTTGAGCACCTCAGCGGCCTGGCGCATGTCCTCGATGCGCCCGTTGGTGCACGTCCCGATCACCGCCTGATGAATCTTGATGTCGTTGAGCTCCGAAGCGTTCCTGGTGTTCTCCGGCAGCCACGGCAGCGCGACTTGCGGCTCGATCTTGCTGACGTCGATCATCACCGTCCGCTCGTACTCGGCGTTTTTGTCGGCGTGATAGACCGTGTAGTCTTTCTTGCCGACCGCCGCGCAATAGGCCTCGGCGACCGCGTCAACAGGGAAGATGCCGTTCTTCGCGCCCGCTTCGATCGACATGTTGGCCATGGTGAAGCGGCTGCTGATGGGCAGCTCCTTGATGGTCGGTCCCGTGAACTCCAACGCACCGTAGATGGCGCCGTCCACGCCCAGCTGGCCGACGGTCTGCAAGATGAGATCTTTGCCCTGCACGTACTTGCGCAGGCCGCCTTCGAAAATCAATTTGATGGTCTGCGGCACGCGCACCCACATCTCGCCGGTGGCGAAGGCCGCAGCGATGTCCGTGCTGCCGACGCCCGTTGCGAACGCGCCCAGGCCGCCGTAGGTCGTGGTATGGCTGTCGCCGCCGATGATCGTCATGCCCGGACCGACGAAGCCGTTCTCGGGCAACACCACATGCTCGATGCCGCCGCGCCCGACTTCGAAGTAGTGCTGGATGCCCTGCTCCTTGGCGAAATCGCGCATCATGGTGGAGAGGGTGGCGGTGGCGATGTCTTTGTTCGGCGTGAAGTGACTGGGCACGAGCGCGATCTTGTCGGCGTCCCAGACCTTGTCCGCGCCCTTGATCTTGCGGAATTCGGTGATCGCGACCGCAGCCGACAACTCGTTGGCCATGACGAGGTCGAGGTCGATCGAGATGATGTCGCCGGGCGCGACATCCGCCTTGCCCGCGTGAGCGGCGAGGATCTTCTCGGTGAGAGTCATCGGGCGTGCCATGGGAGTGCCTCCGGGTCGGAAAAATCAGCCTAGATAGGTTCTGTACGTGCTCGTTTAGTCCCGCTAGAATTTCCCGAAGAAGGACGTGATGTCGAAGAGCAGGGAGCGCTTGCTCTTGTCGAGAGCGCACGTCATGTCAAGACGGTCGTATTGTTTGCCGCCGCTCGAGAACAGCGCTTGGTCTCCGATGTTCCAATCTCCGGCGCATGGCGGGATAGTGTTGGCATAGTAGCGTTCGAAATGGACGCCCTCGTCTTCGCTGCGCGCGTTGATGATGTAGGCTTTCTGGATGTTCGAGCCGTCGTGCGGGTCATCTTTGCCCGTGGCCGGGCCCGCCGGCGGCGGCTTGTTGTCGAGCAGGCGGATATAGACGATGACGCCTTTTGAGAATTCATAGATCCAGGTGCCGCGCGCGCCTTTATAGATGTACTCCGCCGAGCCACCGGCCGCCGCGGGCACCGAAGGCTCCCCGCGTTTGGCCTTGAGCTGGCCCACCGTATTTCCGATGGAGACCCCGGACGGATCCGTCAGGCCTGCTCGTGAACCGCCGGCGCGATTGGCGACGGCGCTGATATCCTGAACGATGCCCGAGCGCGTGCTGATGATCATGTACGCGTCGCGGTTCGGAGCGCGGTTCCACGTCAGCACCGAGCCGTCGGGCAGTTGGCGCGTCAGCAGCGGCTGACCGCTCGCGGCGACCACGTCCGAAAATGCTTCTTCCGGCCAGACGCCTTGCCACGAATCCGTGTTCGGCGGCGGCGTCGCCGCAATCAAGAACGCCAGCGTAAGCGACTCGATCATCTCAAACCCCTCTGTTCAAACCCTTTGTAGTGCCGGGGCTTTAGCCCCGGGTCTTTTTCCCACCAGCGCCGCGATGATGATCCCCACCACGACGCAGATCAGCGCGATGACTTGATCCACGAACGACTGGCTGCGGAAATTCACCACGAGCAGGGCCGTCACCGCCAGCGTGCCGAGCGCCGGCAGGACGATACGCGTCGCGTCGGTGAGCGGCACGCGGCGCTTGGCGAAATACCAGACGCACGCCGCGCCGGTGAAGATGTAGGTTAAGCCGAGCAAGATCGATGACGCGTTCACGACTTCGGACAGCGCCGCCTTGACACTCGGAACGATCGCGATGAGCAGCGTGAGCGCAAGCGCGCCGGCGCTCACCACGACGATACTCCACACCGGCGTGCCGAATTTCGGATGGACCGTCGCCAGCGAGGCGGGCAGCGTGCCGTTGCGCGCCGCCGAGAACAACAGACGCGAAAGCCCGAGCTGCGTCGTCCATAAGGCCGCGCCGGAGGAGGCCAGCACAGTCAGGACCATGAGCCAGCTGCGCCAGCCGCCGCCGAGCTGTAGCGCGACGTAGGCGAGCGTGTCGGTGGCGTGGTCTGCGATGCCTTGCACCGGCGCGACGCGCATGAATGCGATCGAGCAGAGCACCATCATGCCGACCGTCACCGTCAAGGCGATCAATCCGCCAAGGCCCGGATTGCGATCCGACCCCGTGTGCTCTTCCGATGTGTAGGTCGAAACCTCCCAGCCGTCGGTGACCCAAATAGCGAGGACCATCGCGGACAGGAACCCCGCAAAGCCGCCTGACCCGAGGCCCAAGAGTTGCTTCGGGCTTTGCAGCGACTGCGCAGCCGCCGGATGCGTGAACGCCAGGATCGCGAAGAACAGCAAGGCGGCGAATTCGAGCGACAGGAACAGCGCGGTCGTGTTGGCGGTCGGGCGCATGCCGGTCATCAGCAGCACGCCCGCTCCGATGACCCACACGCCGCCGACCAGCGCGACCGCGTGCGTATCGGCAGCCGCTCCAGGCCAGAGCAGGCTCAAGCTGTAGATGCCGGCTGGCACGACCGACGCAACGCTTGCCACGAAGTACGACAGCACGACGATCCAGCCGGCGAAAAGAGCGAAGCGCGCGCCGAAAGCGATGCGCGTCCAGGCGTAGGTCGAGCCGGCCTCGGGTTGCTCTTCGCACAGGCGATGGAAGGCGATCGCGATGAAGGCAGCGGGGATGGCGAGCACGACCAGCGCGAGCGGGGCCCCGAAACCGGACGCGGCGACCATCAGACCGAAGGTCGCCGCTATCGAGTAGGCGGGCGCCATGCTGGCGGACGACAGGACCGAGAGGTCGCCCAGCCCCAAGACCCGCGCGAGCGCTACGCGCTGCAACGTTGCCGGCTAGAAGGCGCCTGAGCCGCTGGGCGACCCGTTGCCGGTCGGGCCGTCATAGCCGGCGACCGCGTTGCACAGGTACGTGCCGCAACTGCCGTTGCTGCCGCCGACGACGTCGAACAGCGAGCTTGTATGGCTGTACGAGAACGAACCGTAGGTCACCGATGACGCGTTGCCGGCAAGGCCGTAGACCGACGCGATGATCGGCGACGACACGCTGGTGCTGCCGAACACGAGCCAGCCGCAGCCGCGACGGCAGAAGCTGTCGTACACGGCCACGCCGGTGCTCGGATCGGCGACCGCGGACACATCCGCGATGGTGCGATTGGCGCAGCCCGGGTCGGTCTGCCAGCTCGGCTTGGGCTCGAACGCGCTGCAGCCGCTGCCGGCGCCGCTCCATGCCGTTTCGGACCAGCCGCGCGAGGTGCCGGCGCTGACCAGACTCGTGCCGCCGACGGCCGTCACGAATTGCGACGCTGCCGGATACTGCGCGCCGAAGCCGCTATCGCCGGAGCTTGCCGTGATGGCGACGCCGGGATGGTTGTAGTGCGTATCCGACGACAGCTCACCCGAAGACTCGCCGCCGCCGTAGCTGTTGCTGACCGCGTTGGCTCCCAAGTTTGCCGCCGTATCCACCGAAGCGGCGAGGTCCGCCAGCGAATTTGAATTCGCTTCGACCAGCAGGATGTGGCAATTGGGGCACGTCGCGGAGACCATGTCGACATCGAGCGAGATCTCTTGGGCCCACGAAGCGTTCGAACTTGGATAACTGCCCTGCGTGCCGCTTTGGTTGACTTTGCGGAAACAGCCGTTCGCGGTCGTGCACGGCGCGATGCCGAACTGCGCGCGATACACGCCGAGGTCGGCCTCGGCATTGGGGTCGTCAAAGGCGTCGACGATCGCGACCGTTTGGCCGCTGCCGGCGCTGGACGGCAGCTTGTACGCCGACTGCAGCGTGCAGGGCGTGTAGCCCGGCGGCGGGTTGGTGCAATTGAAGCCGGTCGGCGGAGGCGTCGGGGTCGGACCTCCCGTCGGCGTCGGCGTCGGTGTTGGGCCGGGCGTCGGGGTCGCGGTTGGGCCCGGGGTCGGCGTGTGATGCTTGAGCGGTTGGATGCCCTGCGTCGGGATGTCGATGCGCATGAGCGCGTAGCAGCGGGCGTATCCCGACCCGACGTTAGCGCACGCGTGCGCGGCATTGCCGCGCACCCCGTTCGCTATATTGGAAGCCAGAATATCGACGTCGGAACTCGCCGCCACGTTAGCGGCCGGCGGAGCGCTCGTCGCCGTGGAGAGGTTCGAACACGCGGCTGCGCTCGCAGCTAACGCGAACAAGGTGATGAATCGGAAAAGTTTAGACATCATGCATGCTCCCTGCAAATGCAACGACACCCGGATACAAGCGATCCCGCCCCGCGTTTCGGCGCAGGGACGGCAGCGACCTTGCCTCGACGCGACGCGCTTCGCTTACGTATGGTTGAGGGTCGCGAGCGCGTCGATGCGTCCCTGGCCTTGATGCGCGTCGCCGATGTTGTGAGCCCAGGTCCTTATGGTGATGCGTGCGGTGTTCGGCGAAATCCCCGGCGTCTTCGAGGCCATGAGCGCGGCGAGACCCGCGACGTGCGGCGTCGCTTGCGACGTGCCGGCGAAAAACGCGCTGTGGAAGCCGGTGCCGCTGAACGCCGTGGTCGAGTAGTTGTTGATGACCCACTGGAGATAGTCGCATGCCGGCGAAACTCCGCAGCTCTGCTGGGCAAGTGTCGGATCGCCGCCGGGCGCGACCACGTCAAGCCGCGAACCGAAGTTCGAATACGACGCTACGTATTCTGTGGGCGAGGACGGAGTCGTGGTGTCGTCAATGGCGCTCGCACCGACCGCGATCACGCCGGTATACGCTGCGGGGAAGTCGACGATGTTCGCCGAGCCGTTGCCTGAAGCGCCCACCAAGATGACGCCCGCGGTGATCGCCGCGGCCGCAGCCGCCGATTCAGTCGGATCGGAGCTGGCCGAGCCGTAGCTCATGCTGATGACTTTCGCGCCGTGCGCGACCGCGTAGTTGATCGCCGCGGCCGAGTCCGCCGACGACGCGGTTGGGTTCGGGGTTCCGCTCGTCGGGTGCGGGAAGATGCGGATCTCCATGAGGCTGACGTTCCAGCCCACGCCGGCCCAGCGCAGCGCGTTGTTGGTCGATCCGGCCGCGATGCTGCTGACGTTGGTGCCGTGGCCGTCGTTGTCTTGCGCGGTGGCGAGCAGGTCTTGGACGCCGGTTCCGAGATCGAACACCGCGCTGTTCACGACCTTGGCGCACAAGTCCGCGTTGTTGGCGTCATAGCCCGTGTCGATCATGGCGATGATCACGGACGACGAGCCTGTCGTGATATCCCAAGCGGCGGGCATGTTGGTGATCCACATGTCCTGCTGCACGTGCGTCGTCTGCGGACCCGTGAGCATCTGACTTGCTGTGCCGAAGCCCGGATCGTTGGGGATCGTCGTCTGGAGATAGCGCGGCACGACCGGCGCCGCGTCGACGATGCCCGGAGTTCCGCGCAGAGCGGCGGCCGCCGAAGCGGCGTCGCGGCCCTGCGGCAGATCGATGACGGCCCAGCCTTGCGGATTGACCGGCGCGGACTGCTTGCCGCCGATGCGACCAAGCGCAGCGGTCACAGCGGGTTCTTGGCCCGTTCCCGAATATTTGACTGACACGCGCGCGAGCGGCATGCTCGGTTGCTGCTGGCCGCGGTTCACCGGGCGCACGAACGGCGTGTCGGGCACGCCCGCGGTGATGCTCGATGCCCCGCTATTGCATCCGGCGATACCCGCTGGTGTCGGCGTCGGGGTGGGGCCCCCGCCGCCGCCGGTGCCGCCGCCGCCGCCGCTGCACGCGGCGAGCGCCAAAGCGGCGATGATCGAAAGCGCCTTGAGGCGCGGAGCAAGATTGCGAAGCTTCATTAAGGCAAGGCCTCCAAATTGGGTTAGGTGAGCGCCCCAGGCTCAAACGGAGGGTTCCGTTTGCGGCGGCCGGCGTCCCGCCGCGTTCCCGAATCATTCATCTATATATAACGACATAATGGCGCACAAAGTGCAGTGCCCGCCGGAGGTCCCGCTCGTCACGGACATAATTGACCGCGCATGGCGGTATCCCGGCGCACCGACGACCTGAGCATCCTTAATGCCATCGCGGAGGAGCTCAATCGCACGGTGGATGTCGACGAAGCGCTCGATCGCACGCTCGCCCTCGTCACCAAACTGCTGCGCCTTTCGACCGGCTGGATCTGGCTCCTCGACCCGGAGACCGCGCATTTCTACAAAGCGGCGGCGCACAATCTGCCGCCGTACTTGCAAGATCCGGTGCGCATGGCGGGCAGCTGGTGCACCTGCACCGAGGAGTTCGGTGAAGGCCATCTCGCCGCGAAGAACATCGACGTGATCGAGTGCAGCCGTCTCAAGCCCGCGGTGGAGAAAAATCTGACGGACCTGACGCAGGGCTTGCGCTTTCATGCGAGCATCCCGTTGTATTTCCAAGACAAGCCGCTGGGCATCATGAACCTCACCGGTCCGAAGTGGCGGCGCCTCACCAAAGACGAACTGCGCCTGCTGTCGATGATCGGCTATCAGATCGGCATCACGGTCGAACGCGCGCGGTTGGCGGAAGAAAGCGCGCGCCTGGCGCGGGCCGAGGAGCGCACGCGCATCGCGCGCGAGATCCACGACACCCTCGCGCAGGGTCTGACGGCGATCGCGCTGCAGATCGAGGCGGCGCTGCAGCGGATCGATGGCTCGGCGGTCGAGGCGCGAGCGCGTTTGGAGCGCGCGCTCGACGTCGCACGCGAAAATCTCGAAGACGCGCGCCGCTCGGTGCTGGCGTTGCGCTCGTCGCCGCCGCGCGGCCCGCTCGGCGAGGCGCTGACGGCATTGGCGCGGGGCTTCACGTCCGAAACGGGCGTGCGCGTGCGCGTGCGCCGGAGCGCCGGCGATCTCGCGCTGCCGCCGTCGTTCGAAGATGAATTGTTCCGCATCGCTCAGGAGTCGCTGGCCAACGTCCGCAAACACGCCGGCGCCACCGAGGTCGTGATGACCCTGCACGCGCGCGCGCGCGCGGTCCGCCTCACGGTCGCCGATAACGGCCGCGGTTTTCGGATGTCCAAGACGAGCGGCGCCGGCGAAAGCGGGCAAGGCATCCTCGGCATGCGCGAGCGCGCGCGCTTGCTCGGGGGCGATCTTCGCATCAGCAGCATACCCGGGCGCGGCACCACGGTGACGGCGAGCGCCAAAGTGCCCGCGGTTGGTGCGCGCTCGTGATCACGATCGTGTTGGTGGACGACCATCCGGTGGTGCGTGAAGGCCTGAGCGCAGTGTTGGAGCAGGAGGCGGATTTTCGCGTGGTGGGCGCTGTGTCGAGCGGCGAGGAACTGCTCCGCGTTTTGGAACGCCAGCAGCCGGATGTGATCTTGCTCGATCTCGAATTGCCCGGCATGAGCGGAGTGGAAGCCCTTGGGCGTCTGGGCCGCTCATCCGCGGCGCGCGTCATCGTCTTCACCGCGTATGGAACCGACGACAAGATCATCCCCGCGATCCGCGCCGGCGCCAAAGGCTATCTGCTCAAGGGCGCTCCGGCGCAAGAGATCGTGAAGGCCGTGCGCGCCGTGCACGAGGGCGGCACGCATCTCGCGCCGCACGTCGCAGCCAGACTGATGGCCGAGATCACGCAGCCCAAGAGCGCCGGCGCGTTGAGTCCTCGAGAAGTCGAAGTGATCCGCCTCGTGAGCGATGGGCGCAGCAACAAGCAGATCGCGAGCGAGTTGGGCATCACGGAACGCACGGTCAAGTACCACGTGAGTTCGGTGATGAGCAAACTGGGCGCGGACAATCGCGCTCAGGCGGTGGCGCTGGCCTCGCAGCGCGGCCTGTTGTAAATTCTCCGAGCTCGCTGCGCTCGCTCGGAACACTACATTCACGTTCGTCCCCCATATCCACGTTCGTCCCCGTCCCTTCGGACAGGTGAGGCCCGACCGCAAGCACGGTGTGCCTGTCCCCCGGCGCGCCGCATACTGTAGGCATGGACATTCGAAATAGGGTCGTCCTGGTCACCGGCGCTTCCCGGGGCCTGGGCTTCGAGACGGCGCGTCTGCTCGCCCGGCGCGGCGCGCCCCTTGCCATCGTCGCGCGCGACCCGGTTCAGTTGGAAGTGGCTGCGAACCAGCTTCGCACGTCAACGGAGGTTCTCGCGATCGCGGCCGACGTCTCCGAAAGGGCCGAAGACATCGTCGAGCAGACGTTGCGCCGCTTTGGCCGCTTGGACATCGTGATCAACAACGCGTCCGAGTTGGGCCCCAGCCCGATGCCCAAACTCGAAGATCTGGATTGGGCCGACTTCGCGCGCATCATGCGCGTCAACGTCATCGCCCCGCTGCACCTCATCCAGCTCGCGTTGCCTGCGCTGCGCGCGGCGGGGACCGGCGTCATCGTGAACATCACGTCGGATGCCGGCGTGAACGCCTATCCCGGTTGGGGCGGCTACGGTTCCAGTAAGGCGGCGCTCGAGCACGTCTCGCGCGTTTTGGCCGCGGAGATCGAAGGCAGCGGGATTCGCGTGTACGTCGTGGATCCGGGCGACATGAATACCAAGATGCATGAGGACGCCGAACCCGGCGTCGACTTGAGCCATTTGCCGAACCCAAGCTTGGTGGCTCCGGCGCTCCTTGAGATCATCGAGCGGGAGACCGCACCATTCGGCAGGTTCGAAGCGCAGAAACTCGTCGTGGCGCCGTGATAGACGTTAACAACGGTCTTGCGTTTGAATTCACGCTGCCGCCGGAGTTGGAGGCGAGCGAGCCGCCGGAAGCGCGCGGCATCGCGCGCGATCAGGTCCGCATGCTCGTGAGCCGGCTCGACCGCGGCGAGATCGTGCACGGACGCTTCCCGCAACTGCCGCTCTTCTTGCGCGCGGGCGACCTGCTTGTCGTCAACGAATCGGCGACGATCCCCGCGGCCTTGAGCGCGCGGTCTTCGGACGGCGCAACATTTGCGTTGCACGTCTCCACAAAGCTGCCCGGTGGGTTGTGGGTTGTCGAGCCGCGCGAGACGAGCGTGCAGCCTGGCGAAGCGTTCGCGTTGTTGGGCGGGGGACTCGCGCAGCTGCTCGCGCCGCACCAGGATTCCCGGCGCTTATGGATCGCGCGATTGGAGTTTCCCGGGGCCAAAGCCCCGGCACTACATGATCCTTACGAGTACTTCGCGCAATGGGGCAAGCCGATCAAATACAAATACGTTCGCGGCGAATGGCCCATCGACGCGTATCAGACGATGTTCGCGGCGACCCCCGGATCGGCGGAGATGCCTTCCGCAGCCCGGCCGTTCACGCCCGAGATCGTGCGCGCGGTGCGCGAGCGCGGCGTGGAGATCGCGCCGATCCTTCTGCACACCGGCGTCGCCAGCCCCGAGCGCGATGAAGTTCCCGGCGAAGAATATTTCAGCGTCTCCGCGGAGACGGCGCAAGCGGTGCGCCGCGCGAAAGCGGACGGCGGCCGCGTAGTCGCGGTGGGCACGACCGTGGTGCGAGCGCTCGAGAGCGCGCTCGACGGCTCCGGCCGGAGCATCGCCGCGCAAGGCTGGACCGACCTGGTCATCACGGCGCAACGCGGCCTTCGCGTGGTCGACGGTCTACTGACCGGCTTCCACGAGCCGCGCTCCACGCACTTAGCGATGCTCGAAGCGGTCGCCGGCGCGGACACCATCGCTCGCGCCTATCGAGCGGCGCTCGAGGCCCGCTACTTGTGGCACGAGTTCGGGGACGTCCACCTGCTCATTTGAGGCTCTAGCGCCCCGAGAGAATGTAGCTCACTATCGCGGCGGACTGCTTCTTGACGGGCTCCCAGTCTCCGGCGTTAAGACCCGCTAGGTGCTGGCGCATTGCCGCCATCTTCGGCATGGTCGCATCGAGCGCCGAGTCCTGTGCGATCGTCCCCCGGAAAAAAGAATCAACCCTGGTGTCTTTGGTGAGAGCGGCGTTATAGCCGGCTTCCTCCGCGTACAGGCCGATGAGGAAAGCGCCTGTTTGGCTTGCAGAAAGCTGATTCGCCACGCTCTGCATCGCTTGAACGAACGCCTGACTGCTCCGTTGCCGGTCGAATGAAGCATCGACGACGAGCAGGCTTCGCTGCTGTTTGAGGAAGGTTCGCGCGTTCTCGGTCGGGAGCATTTCCTCGAAATGCGAAAACCAGTCGTCGATGAAATGCTGCGCATCGGGTTCGGCGAGTGCACGCTGGTCGTCCAGGAACTCGGTCATGCGGCCGGCTCCGATTCCCGCCTGCGCGAACCCGACGAGGTCGCTTGAGTATTTGATGGGCTTTGTCAGCACGCTCCCGGTGAGCCCGACGACGCCTTCGGGACGCATACTTGTGGCGTATGCTGACCGGTCCTGAGCCAGCAAAGCGACAAGTGCGTGCCGGTTCTTGTATGGGTCCGAGACGCCAGGTGCTTGCAGCAGATCTCGGTGAGTCGCGTCGGCGAACATGGACTTCCATCTCGGACCGGCGAGCCCACCGTCCATCGCGACCATGAGCATGGCGGACAATATCTGCGTTGCGATTGAAGGATCGACGGCGGCGAGATTATCGAGCGCGCGTCGATAGCGTTCGTTCAGCCATACGTTGTAGACTGATTCACCGTTCGGCATCTTCTTGAGTCCAACGTAGTGCGCGATGGGATCCCACGCGGGCATCTCTCCGGCCGGCGTCAACTCCGTGTACATCGTGAAGTTGTGATCGGTGGCTATCCGCTGATAGCTTCTGATAGCCTCACGCGCTTCCGCCGGCGTATAATGGTAACCGTTCGAGGTCTCGATGACGGACGGAGATGCGTCGACGACTGCGATGCCGGAGGAGAGCAGGACTAGCGCGACAACAAGCGCTCCCATATCCGGTCTTTTCCCTGCGCCCGGGAATGGGGCCTGTTCAAGAGGCGCGAGAACGGTTTAGCCTGTTGCAACGGCGAATCTCGCGGCATGATCTTAGAGACCAAGCGACTTTTGCTGCGCCCTTTTACGGCCGATGACTTCGAAGCGTACTACGAGCAGATCTACGGCGATGCCGAAGTCAATCGTTTCTTGCCGACGGGCACGGCCGTGCCGCGCGACCAAGCGCACGAGCGATTTTTCACCCGCTTTCTCGGTCCGATCCCGGAGCCCGAGGGTTTGTGGGCGGTGATCGACCGCGACGCTCAGCGGCTCATCGGACACGCCGGCATCAAGGCCCTACCGGAATCGGAGTTCATCGAAGTATTCTATGCGCTCGGCAAGGCTTGGTGGGGAAAAGGCCTGGCGACGGAAGCGGCGCGCGCCTGCCTCGGCTATGGCTTCAACGAGAAGGAGCTTGGCATGATCGTCGGCATCGCGCTGCCGGCCAATATAGGCTCGCGCCGCGTGCTCGAGAAAAGCGGCATGACCTATCACGGTATCAGGAAGTATTACAATTTCGACGTCGCGTTCTACGATCTCAAACGCGAAGAGTTTAAATGAACTACCTTGCCGCTTTCCAGAGCAGCGTGAGTGCCGCGAGGGCGGCGCGGCGCTGAATGAATTCGCGGTCGCCCGGCAGCATCAAGCGCCGGACGTCGACCGCGGCCTCCGGCCCCGCTAACGCGACGTACACCAGGCCTATCGGTTTCTCTTCGCTGCCGCCGCTGGGTCCGGCGACGCCGGTGATGCCGAGGGCGAGCGTCGAGCGGAATGCGGCTTGCGCTCCCACAGCCATCGCGCTCGCGACCTCTTCGCTCACCGCCCCATGAGCTTCGAGCAGATCGGGCGCGACGTCGAGCATCGCGATCTTCGAATCCTCGTCGTAGGCCACGACGCAGCCGCGAAAATAATCGGAAGCGCCGGCGACCGACGTCAACATCGCCGCGACCAACCCGCCGGTGCACGACTCCGCCGTTGCGACGGACCAGTTCCGGCGGCGCAGACACTCGCCCGCAACCTCCTCGATCGAGCCGCGGTCGACTGCGAAGATGCAGTCACCGAGCCGCTGGCGCAACTGCGGCTCGAGCGCATCGAGCATCGCGATCGCCGCCTCGCGCGTCCGCGCCTTAGCTGTGACTTTGACGTCTACCGCGCCGGCGTGGGCGAGCACCGCGATGCTTGGGTTGACGCCGGCCCGGAACAGGTCGGCGATGCGCTGGTCGAGGTCGGATTCGCCGACGCCGATGGTCTTGAGGACGCGCGTCACGATGGTGGCCTGGGGCTGGAAACGCGCGACCAGCCACGGAATGAGCCGCTCTTTCAACATCAGATGCAGCTCGCGCGGCACGCCCGGCATCGCGGCGACGACCTTACCCTCGCGCTCGACGATGAACCCCGGAGCGGTGCCGAGGGGATTGTCCATGACGCTCGCGCCGCGAGGCATCATCGCTTGCCGGACGTTGCTGTCGGCCATGCGCCGGCCCAGCCGATCGAACATCGCGCGGATCGCCTGCAAGCTCGGCTCGTGCAATTCGAGCGGGCGATCGAGCGCGTCGGAGATGCCGTCGCGCGTCATGTCGTCGACCGTCGGACCCAGGCCGCCGGCGCAGATCGCGCAGTCCGCTCGCGCCAGCGCGGCGCGCACCGCTTCGGCGATCCGCTCGCGGTTGTCGCCGACCGAGGTCTCGAAGTGCACGTCGATCCCCGCGTCGGCCAGCGCTGAAGCGATCACCGCTGTGTTCGAATCCACCAGTTGCCCGAGCAAGAGCTCGGTGCCCACCGTGACGATCTCCGCCGTCGGCACGCGTTACTTGATGGAACCGGACTTTGGTTCGAGCAGCTCCACGACCACGCCGTTGGGATCTTCGACCATGGCGAGCGAGCGCGTGCCGCCGGGCGACTTCTTCGGCTCCTTGACGATCTTCACGCCGCCGGCGCGCAGGCGTTCGACGAGCGCCGGCAGATCGCCGTCGACTTCGACCGCGAGATGTTCGTAGCGGTTGCCGACCTCGTACGGCGGATGGGCCTCGAGATCGAAGACCAATTCGATGTACGCGTTCCAGTCGCGCCCGACGAATGCCATGTCGGCGTTGCCCGGGTAGTGCGCCTTGTCGAGCAGTTTCAGGCCGAGCTTCTCGGTGTAAAAGGCGATCGTCTCGTCCATGTCGTTGACGAAGATCGAGGTGTGCAGATATCTGGAAATGTTCGTTCCTCCTACCAAACGCAATGTAGTGCCGGGGCTTTAGCCCCGGATGCGGGCTGGTCCCGCCTGAAAAAGCCCTGAAAAGCGCTGCGGGCGGCCGGCGTATCGGACGCGAAACTTTTTCACGGCGTCAGCAGTAGTCAGCGTTCAAAGGCAGCCGGTGCACGGTCCGCGCTGTTGGGGGTGTCATGCGGGCAGCGAAAGCGTGGACCGGTGCGTTTCTTTCCATTGTGCTCTTCGGCGTTGTGCCGCAAGCGGTTTACGCCGCGGCCGCGCAGCCGTTCTCTCTTGACGCCGTGCGGGTGGACACGCCGCCGAAGATCGACGGCACGCTTGACGACCCGCTGTGGCAGAAAGCCGCGCACGCGCAGCTCGAGTGGGATTATTCGTTCCAGCGCCCGGCATCGGAGCAAACCGACGCCTACGTGTTGATGGACGCGCAACATGTCTACGTCGCGTTCGTCGCCAAGCAGGCCGAGCCCATCACCGCAACGCTGCGCACGAACAACGTCACGCTTGCGGCAGACGACGTCGTGCGGATCTACCTATGGCCGGGCGGCGATCACGGTTTCGAGTATGTCTTCGCCGCGACGCCGATCGGCACGCGCAATCAGATCTCGACGGAGAACTCGGCCTTCACGCCCACCTGGACCGCCGTGGCCAAGACGACGCCGTCGGGCTACATCGTGACGATGCAGATCCCCCTCAAAGTGATGCGCAGCGACGGCCGCAAGTCGTGGCGCCTACAGTTCGATCGGGGCGTACATGCCACGAAGCAGACGTTCGAGTGGAGCCACTCGGGGTCACAGCAGTCGACCGACGACAGCACCGCGATCGGATTTTTCGAGGGCGTCACGGCGTCTGCGGGAAGCACGCGCACCAAGCCGAGAATCGGCGTGTACGCGCTCGGCCAGGCAGCCTCGCAGCGGGCGGGCGGCTCGACTTCGCGCATGGGGGCCGATTTCGCATTCCCGATCACGCCGACCGCGTCGTTCATCGGCACCATTCACCCCGATTACTCAAACGTCGAACTGGACCAACAGACGATCTCGCCCACCGCGTTCCCGCGGCAGTTCACGGAGATACGTCCTTTCTTCACGCAGGGCTCGAACTTCTATAACAATTTCAACTGCAACGACTGCCCGGTCTTCCCGCTTTTGTACACGCCGAGCATTCCGACGCCGCGCACCGGATTCGCCGTCGAGGGCGTGCAAGGGCTCCTGAACTTCGCCGGCTTCGCCGCGATCGGCAACCAGCGGACCGATGCCGCGCAGGCGATGCGATGGACCAGCGCGGATCACCGCTACAGCCTTATCGCACAGCACCAGACGGTCACCACGCTCGGTCTGATCGACAACACCATGACCTATCAGGCCAGGGTCGGTAACGCCCACAATTTCAGCGTCTACGAGACGTATTCGCAGGATCGCGGCACGGGCGTCACCGATCCGTCGCTCGGCAACATGAACGAGTTCGGCTTGAATCTCTACACGCCGAAATCAGGCTTCTTCCCCGCTTGGCACAACGTGGGCGCAATGTATGCGCCGGCGGATGCTTTCGTTTCGCTCGCCGACGTCAGGGGGCCGTCGCTGTACACCTTCCGGGAGTTCGACTTCGCGCCGCAGCGCTTTATCCAAAGCGTCACCGTGTCTGAAGATCTCCAGCGCTACCGTAACCAAGCCGGGCTGCTTGGCTATGCCAACAGCGGATCCGGTCTCACCATCCTGACGCGCAATCAGCTATCGCTTTCGGCGTCAAGCGGAACGCAATATCTTGTGCTCTTTAACGGCACCGCCGCGACGATCAACCAGAACGGCGCAACCCTCGGGTACGGCACCTCCGGCTCCCTGCCGAGCACGATCTCGTACAACGTGGGCCGCTTCGGCAACGGCTACCTCCATACGACCACACGCACCTCGAGCATCAAGGCCGGACAGCGCGGCACCCTCTCGTTCGAGGCGGACGACACCGACTTCTTGCCGGATTCAGGCGTCAGGGAAGTCCAGTGGCTTGAGCGCGCCAGCTATGCGTTTCACTTCTCAGCGGAATCATCGCTGGCGATCGGCTTGCGCCGCATCATCGGTACGGCGCCGCCGTTGACGCCTGCACCGCGCGTCGTCAACGCCGGGAACGTCACGATGGCGTATTACCGCAAGAGCGGCCAAAACGAGCTGTACCTGGCTTATGGAAGTCCGAATACGCTCGCCACGAAGCCCGCGCTCATCCTCAAGCTGATCCGCTACTTCGGCGCGGAAAAAGGCTCGTAGTCTAGTAATCCACCGGGCGCAGGTAGAATTCGTTGATCGCCGTGCCTGACACCAGCGCAGTGGTGGCGAGATGCCGCTTCCAGTGCGTCGAGTCCACGCGCCGCTTCACCAGCTCAACGTCGGCTCGTGCAAAGCCTCGGCTCACGATGTCGTCGACCTGGTAGCCCGTGAGCAGCCGGTGCAGGATGCGGTCGGCTCGCTCGTAGGTGATGCCGAGATCTTCTTCATCCGTTTGACCGCGGATGAGATCCGCGGTGGCCGGCTTGTCGATGATCTCGTTCGGCACGCCGAGGTGCCGCGCAAGCGCCCACACTTGGGTTTTGAAAAGATCGCCGATCGGGTTGATGGGGGGCGAGTCGTCGCCGTGCCACGTGAAGTAGCCGAGCATGCGCTCCGATTTGTTGCCCGTGCCGATCGGCAGGCCGCCGCTCTTCGCGGACTGATCGAACAAGACGATCATGCGCATGCGCGCCATCACGTTGCCGCGGCGTTGACCCGAGGCGGCGGGTTCTTCTTTGAGATAGCCGTCCACGGCTTTGCTGATGTCGACGACCCGCTCGCGGATGCCCGTCTGCGCTATGACCAGCCCGCCGTGCGCTGAACTCTCGGGGCTGGACGTCTTGTATGGCATGCGCACGCCGAGCACGTGACCCGGACCGAGCGCGCGCGCGCATAGGTACGCCACTACGGCCGAATCGACGCCGCCGGACACCCCGACGACAGCTTCGGTGATGCCGCGTCTGCGCACAAGTTCGTCGTGCAAGAACCCGACGAGCCAGCGCTCGACCAGAACAGGATCGATGGCGAGTTCGTCTGCCGCTCGCTCCTGTTCGCGGACGATGGGAAACACCGGTGAACGCGGATTCATCGCTTGGCCCGCGCTGTGGCCTTGCGCGCGCCGTTTCGGCTCGCTCTTCCATCCAGCGACGCCAAGAGTTCGGGAAGATTGCTTTCGAGATCACCGAGCGCCGGCAGCGCGGCGCGCGCAACGGCGACGTCATGGAGATTGATGCGCGCGCGCAGGATGGCGGCGCCGTCGAAGGGCGCCTCTACGCGCAGGTCGCCAAACGGTCCGACCACGCGCGACGAACCGGTGAAGCCCTTGCCGCCTTCGAATCCGACGAGGCCGGCATACGCGATGAAGACGCCGTGTTCCGACGCTGCGACTCGGATGATGTCGCGCCACATGCGGACGTTGGACGGTTCGAAAGATTCAAGACCTCGGCCCGGCGATGCGCTAGGGATGTAGATGATCTGCGCGCCGCGCAGCGCGGCGATGGTGGTCGACAGCGAGTGCACGGCGTCCTCGCAGATCAGGATCGCGGCTCTGCCGTGCGGTGTGTCGAAGGCGCGAACGCCGCGGCCACGCGAAACGAAACGCTCTTCGTCGAAAACACCGTAGGTCGGCAGGAATATCTTGCGATGGACGTGGCGCAAACGCGGGCTAGGGCCCAATGTCGCGTAGAGCGCGCTGTTGTAGAGCACGCCGCCATCGTCTTCATAGAAGCCGAGCACGACGTCGAAGTTCTTCAGCTTCTTCCCGACGCCGCGGCGCGCCGCGGCCTGCAGCCGCGCGAGCACTTTTTTGGCCGGCAGCGCGACGTCGCGCACGCCGCCTTCGACGAAGTAGCCGGAGAGCGATGTTTCGGGAAAAACGACGACGTCGGGAAACGCCTCGACGTCGCCGGCAAGGCGTTTAAACGCCTTTTCGACGCTTGCAAGATTGTCGTCGACGTCGCCCTTCTTCGGAGCGAATTGCACGAGTGCGAGCGCGACTTCTTTTGCGGTTTTCGGCACGTTTGATTACTTCGCCACACGGCCGGCGCGCACCCCGCCGGAGGGAACTAAGGGCACGCCGCGCTACGTTATAGGGCTGGCAAGGCACGCTTGTGCCAAGTAGCTTTTAGTAAGTATTTGTATTCCGGGCGTTGCCGGATGATTGGGGCAAAACGGATGAGGAACTGGATGCGCTGGCCGATCGTGCTGACGGCTTTGCTGCTGTGCGCGCCGCTCGTGGCGGCTCGAGCAGCCGCTGACGTCACAGCGACGTTCGCGCCGGTGACGCCGTCCTATACCGGCTCTTGCCCGGCGACCATGAAGTTCAGCGGTTCGATCGTGAATGGCACGGCAGCGGGCGCTTCCGGAACGTACACGTTTACCCATAGCGACGGATCGCCGTCAGGTCTTTTTCCATTCCATCTGGCAGCGGGCGCGAAGTTGCCCATCACGGATTCGTATGCAGTGGCGGCTTCCGGCACGGGTACGCTCGCCGTGACGTATTCGGCTTCGTCGCTCTCCGCCACGATCACGGCTGCGGCGCCCTTCACCGTCACCTGCGCGACTCCGACGCCGACACCGAGCGCAACCCCGACGCACTCTCCGACGCCGACGCCGACCCCCACGCCCGTTTCGACGCCGACACCGAGCCCCACGCCTACACCTACGCCATCGCCGTCGCCCTCGCCGACGCCGGTTTCGGGCGGACTCAGGGCGCTGGCAACCGTGATGCCGAGCCCGACACCCACGCCGACGCTCGCCCCCGGATCGTCGCGGCTCATTTTCAAACCGGCGAACTACACGACGCGCGTTGCGATATTTTCGAGTCACGCCGAGGTGCAAGGTTGCGACCAGACCGCTCTTCCCGGCTTGCTCGGCTCGACCATGGTCGATGAAGTCCTCGTAGGCTACGACCTTGAGTATCAGGCGTCCGGCAAGTGCTGGCAGCGCACCGGTCGTTCGGATCGCGGCGCGGTGTGGTTCGGCGATTTCATCAAGGGCAAGAAAGTGCTCGCAGCGACCCTGTCCTTCCACGTGACGCGCAGCTCTTCGACATCGCAAGGCCATCCCTTGAGCGGCAACGTCTCATGCGCCGGCCAACTGATGACGGCGCAAACCCCATGGATGAACGAAAGCGGCTCGCCTTCGACATTCGCGGCGACCCCGTTCTTGACGCTGCCGGCCGATCGGCCCGGCGATTCCGAGAGCTTCGGCGGTTTCAGCATCCTCAACGGCTTGCTCGTCTCGATCGACGTGACGAGGGCGGTGAGCGATTGGTCCCAAGGCGGGCGGCCCAACTACGGTTTTGTGTTGACCCCGCCCGTGATGGAGAGCAGCGCTCAGGATCGCCGCTGTGCTTCGTACTACGCAGGCTTCACGCTGACGGTAGACGTCGCCAACGCGACCCCAAAGCCCGGCTACTAAACTTCTCCACACGCGGGACGAGCTGGGGATGGTTTCTGCGGAAAACCCCTAGATTGCCCATGCCGTAAGGCTTCGCCGTTGCACGAACGGCCGTTCGAATTTCTCTTGAAAACGGCCCTTTTTCGCTATATAATGGGGTCCATCAGCCGTTCTGCCACTATAGGTGGTGGGGGCCAAACGTTCGTCGAACAGTAGTACGTTATTGCGGCGGTCGTAGCCGCGGCCCTTAAGGGCCGCGGGTCGCCGGGTCCGCTTTTGAGAGAGAGGCTTCACCCATGAAGATCGAGCGGCGCTTCACCCAGCCAGGCATCGACCCGTTGGATGCCGTCGAGTGGGATCGTCGGGAGTCCGTGATTCGCGAACCCGACGGCACAGTCGTGTTCGAGATGCGCGACCTCGAGGTCCCCAAGAGCTGGTCGCAAGTCGCCACCGATATTCTGGCCCAGAAATACTTCCGCAAAGCCGGCGTGCCGCAGCCGGATGGCTCGCTGGGAAAAGAGACGTCAGCGCGCCAGGTGATGCGCCGTTTGGCCGGCTGCTGGACCGACTGGGGACGTCGCTACGGTTATTTCGATACCGATGACGACGCCGCCGCGTTCGACGCAGAGTTGACCCACATGCTCATCAACCAGATGGCGGCGCCGAATTCACCGCAGTGGTTCAATACCGGCCTCGCGTATGCGTACGGGATCAAGGGCACGCCACAAGGACATTATTATGTAGACCCAGCGACGAATGAAGTCCGAGAATCGGAAGATTCCTACTCCCGAATTCAGGGCCATGCTTGCTTTATCCAATCGGTTGACGATGATCTCGTAAATGCAAACGGCATCATGGACTTATGGGTTCGTGAAGCGCGCATATTTAAAATGGGCTCAGGTTCAGGAAGTAACTACTCGAATTTGCGCGCTGAGGGCGAAACGCTCGCTGGCGGTGGCACATCGAGTGGGCTAATGTCATTTCTTCGGGTCGGAGATCGCGCAGCAGGTGCCATCAAGAGCGGCGGCACAACTCGCCGCGCCGCGAAGATGGTCGTGCTCGATATGGATCACCCGGATATCGACAAGTTCATCAATTGGAAGGTGGACGAGGAGAAAAAGGCGGCAGCTTTGATTGCTGCGGGCTTCGATGGTTCGTACGAGGGCGAGGCTTATCAAACGGTTTCGGGCCAAAACTCCAACAACTCCGTGCGCGTTCCTGACCGATTCGTTGACGCAGTGCTCAACGACGGAACGTGGGACCTTACTTGGCGGACGAATGGGCAGGTGGCCCGCACGGTCCGCGCGCGAGATCTCTGGAATCAGATTGCAAGCGCAGCGTGGTCGTGCGCAGATCCTGGAGTCCAATACGATGACATCATTAATTCGTGGCACACATGCCCAGCTGGTGGACGTATTCGCGCAAGTAATCCCTGCAGCGAGTACCTCCATCTAGATGATACAGGATGCAATCTTGCTAGCCTGAACCTCATGAAATTTTACGATACCGAACGCAACATATTCGACACTGATGTTTTCAAGCATGCCGTTCGCCTCTGGACAATCGTTCTTGAAATAACAGTAGTCATGGCGCACTTCCCCAGCGCGAAGATCGCTCGGAATTCGTACGATTATCGTGAACTCGGCCTCGGCTATGCCAATCTCGGTACGCTGCTTATGGTGTCTGGTATCCCATATGATTCACCGCGAGCTCTCGCCATTTGCGGCGCAATCACTGCAATGCTGACAGGCGAGTCTTATGCAACATCGGCGGAGATGGCAGCGCAGCTTGGGCCATTCCCACGATACTCCGAAAACGCTGATGCGATGCTCCGGGTGATCCGCAATCACCGGCGTGTGACTTACAACGCCCCAGCACAGGAATACGAAGGCCTGCGTATCCTGCCAATGGGGATCGACCAAACGCTTTGCCCGCCATATCTCCTCGCCGCCGCGCGCGATTGTTGGGATCGTGCGCTGGCTGTTGGCGAGCAACATGGATACCGAAACTCGCAAGCCTCGGTACTGGCGCCGACTGGAACTATCGGTCTCCTTATGAGCTGCGATACGACCGGTGTTGAGCCCGACTTCGCGATCGTGAAATTCAAGAAGTTGTCGGGCGGCGGATATTTCAAGATCGTAAACGAGTCGCTTGTGCTCGCTCTGCGCAACCTACGCTACAAGCAATCGCAGATTGATGACATTATTCGATATGTGAATGGAACCGGCACCCTCAATGGAGCGCCTTACATCAATACTGAAACCCTTCGAGCGAGGCGCTTCACTGACGAGGACCTGGCGAAAATCGAGAAGGCGCTCCCGAGCGCGTTTGAGATAAGCTTCGCTTTCACATCGTGGGCATTGGGCGAAGAGGCGATGAACCGCCTTGGATTCACAACGGAGCAGTACTCAGTACCTGGTTTTGATCTGCTTCGCGAGCTTGGCTATAGCCGAGAAGAAATAGATGCGGCGAACAATGCAATCTGCGGCGCCATGACCGTCGAGGGTGCCCCGCACTTGAAGGAGGAGCACTACGCGATCTTCGATTGCGCGAATAAATGCGGCAAGATCGGCAAACGCTTCATTCACCACATGGGTCACGTTCGAATGATGGCCGCTGCCCAACCGTTGATCTCAGGCGGGATTTCCAAGACGATCAATATGCCGAACGAAGTCTCCGTAGCGGATGTTCAAGAAGTGTACATGCGCTCTTGGGAGCTTGGAGTGAAATGCATCGCCCTTTATCGAGACGGTTCTAAGCTCTCGCAACCGCTCTCGAACAAAGGCTCTGATAAGACAACCCGGGGCGAAGACGACCGTCAGCTGGCGCTTTCTGAAGACTTTGAACGCCGCATCGAGGAGGCGCGCCATCAACGCGCTGAGGAGTTGCGACCTGATGAGATCCTTGCCGCAGCGCAACGCATTCTCGCCAACACGACCAACACCGAGTTTCGCCGGAATATTGCCAAAGTCGTCGAGCGCAACCGCCTGCCGGCCAAGCGCCGCGGCTGGACCCAAAAGGCTAAAATCGCTGGTCATACGGTATTCTTGCGTACCGGCGAGTACGGCGACGGAACGCTCGGTGAGATATTCATCGATCTCCACAAGGAAGGTGCGTCCTTCCGAAGCCTGACAAACTGTTTTGCGATCGCCATTTCGATCGGCTTGCAATATGGCGTGCCACTGGAAGAGTTCGTCGACAAATTTGTCTTCACGCGCTTTGAGCCGAACGGTTTCGTCGATCATCCGAACATCAAACATTGTACGAGCGTAGTTGACTACATCTTCCGCGTGCTCGGCATGGAATATCTAGGACGCACCGATTTCGTCCAGGTCAAACCGGAAGACCGCGATGTCGACTCGACCAACCACGAAGAGCTAGCAGAGGCAGAATTCGAAGCCCGCGTGGCCGCGCAGCAGGTGGCTGAAGAATCGTCTGCCGGGCGCTTGGCGGATGCCCGATCCCCCCAAGCAAGAGCGCAGAACGGCAATTCCAACCGCAGGAAAGACTCCAGCCGTGCTAACGTCGGTCAGGGGACGGTCGATCCCGTACTTGCTGATGTCATGGCGGCGATGCGTTCGCGCGAAGCGCAAATGGCCTCGATGATGGGCGACGCCCCGCTGTGCGACGTCTGCGGCTCGATCACGCGGCGCAACGGCGCATGCTACGTCTGCGACTCGTGTGGTCGGAGCATGGGCTGCTCCTAATCGAGCAACTCAAGAAAAGTGCAAAATGTCTACGATACTCTCTCCAAAAATTGGCCACGCTGACATTGTCGCGTTCGCGGAAGAGCGTGTAAACCTAAAACGCGACGACGTCAAGGAGGAACGCGCACAGGTACAGCGCTTGCGCGACCGACTCGCTGATCATATCGCGGCAAATCCTGAGTTTGATCTTGTCAAGATGATCGGGTCGGGCAGCCTTGCTAAAGGTACGTCGCTGAAAACGATCAACGACATCGACGTTGCAGTGTATGTTAAACAAGGCGAGGCGCCTACAGACGAGTCGGCCCTTCTCGAATGGATAGCCGAACGGTTGCGCGATGCCTACGGTAAGCTCGTGCGCCCGGATCAGATTCAGCCCGGTGTCCACGCCGTTACGATTTCGTTCTACGGCACTGGTCTCGACGTCGATGTTGTGCCTATTCTCTACGAAGGTGACGAAGAGCTGTACGGATACCTCATAACGGATACGGGCGATCGCGTACTGACGTGCATTCCTCGACATCTTGAGTTTATCCGGACGCGCAAGAAGTCATGGCCAAAGCACTTCAGACAACTGATTCGCCTCACCAAGTGGTGGGCGAAAACGCAAGGGGAAGCAAACCGGGCTTTTCGATGCAAGAGCTTCATGCTCGAGTTAATCGTCGCAAAAAGTTTCGACGACGGCCTGGACGGGTCAGACTATCCACGTGCGCTGGAACAAATCTTCTCCTGTATCGTCAAGGGCGGGCTCAAAGAGAAAATCGTCTTCGGCGACTACTACTCTCCGGCAGACGTGAAGACCGACGGCAGACCCATCCAAATTTACGACCCGGTTAACCCCGTGAACAACGTCGCTGCTCGGTATTCCGACGGGGAGCGCAGCGCAATCGTGGCGGCGGCCACGGCTGCCCTTGAAGCCATCACATATGCGAGCTACGCTACGACGAAGGCTATTGCGCTCGGACAGTGGCGGAAAGTTTTCGGACCGGAGTTCTCAGCATGAGTTTCACCCAAACAACAACTGCGTCTTTCACGCGCGTCCACGCCCTTTATTTAACTTCGAAGCTGAAGACCGATCTAAAACTCCTGCAAGACTTCTATGGTTCCCCTTCGGACAAAGCCATCGAGGACTATGGCGAGGAGATCGCCCTGTACGTCAACGCCATGTACCTGGACCGAGTGTGCTTCGGGTTCAAGCGGAATGGGCGTTGGATAGCGCCCACAATCGAATATACAGCCGCACAACTCAGCGGAGTTGACCACGATCCCGGACGAATTCGACCGGGGCTCGACATCCAAGGGGCGTCCTTCTCAAGCTATCTCTGGCATAGCAGCTACTTTGACAGACTGTCGCAGGCCGAACGCGAGGTCTTCAAGGCTTCGCTGCCAGTGCGGCGGACGCCGGCCGAAGAGGCCCCCGTGTCCGGCATCTGGACGTCCGACAACACATACTGCGCCGCCGGCCGGGCTCTGCGTCGGAGAACCCTTTCATGAACGGAGAAGTTGCGGTCGAAACGCTAGACGTTTCTTCCTTCCCTGAGATGGATGCGAAACGACGATATGAATCCCTTGTAGGGCTCGAAGATCACAAATCTCGTCTGGCCAAGCAAATCGCCGTCGTGTTCACGCCGACCTACTTACATTCATGGGTCAAACGGTTCGGAAACGAGAAACTAGCTCAGATCGTCAGGAACCGTCCACCCCTCTTCATCTTCGCCGGTGATGTTGGTTGCGGAAAAACGGAACTTGCGGAAACGCTTGGAGACGCCGTAGCGCGCAACCTGGATATTGGCGTCAAGCTCTACCGACTGGCCCTTACGACTAGAGGTAGCGGTTTGGTCGGAGAAATGACCAAGCTGATTTCAACCGCTTTCGCCCGGGTGCGCACTGACGCGCAATCGTGGCGGGCCGCCAACGGAGATGCACGCGTCGGAGCGATCCTCTTTATTGATGAGGCCGATTCGCTCGGTGAGAGCCGCGAGACTGCGGAAATGCACCATGAAGATCGGGTCGGCGTGAACGCGTTGATACGAGGGATTAATGATCTCGCACGTGCCGATCCACCTGTTGTTGTTGTCATGGCAACAAACCGCCCCGACTCCCTTGACATGGGGATTGTTCGACGTGCTGCTGACATCTTGATCTTCGATCGGCCTGGTGACGCTCATCGCCGACTAGTGCTGAACAATGCGCTCTGTCCTCCGCTTGACGTGCCGGACATTGATACGCTCGTGCGCGAGACTGGCGTTGTTGGGAATCGACCTTTCGGATACACATATTCCGATCTGACCCAGCGCTTAATCCCAAACATCGTTATCGCCGCATTGCCAAATAGTCGAATCGACATGCCGCTCGTGCAGCGTATTCTAGAACAAACACCGCCGACAAAGCCATTTCGGAGTGAAGCGCAACCTGCACGATGACGGATCCTCGAGGCCGGTGGTTCGTTAGCTACAAGCGCGAGAATAGTGATAGAGTCGGCACGCTAGCGTCAGCGCTTCATGAACATGGTATCCCTACTTGGCTTGACACCGAGAACCTCAAATCCGAACCAACTGATGATGCGACTAGGGCGGCAATCCGCCACGCCGAGACTGCCGGCGCAATATTATTCGCGACTGGACTTGTCGCAAGCTCAGACGCCATTCGACTCGTTGAAGCGCCGGAGATACTCGGGCGGTGGCGACGGGATCCAAGCTTCGGAGTGGTGCCGGTTATTTCAGGTGGCCTGAACTACGAGGATGCTGGTCAAGTATATGGGGACTCAATAGCCGATCATGACCTGTCCCTCTGGAACATCTACAAAGCACGTGATGTGAAGTTCTCCGACCTTGACGCTCGGGCTGTTAGTCAACGAATCTTAGAAGCGCGCCTCTCCGCTCTGCACGGCTATCTTCCTCCCAACGAGCCAATATCGATTGCGCTGTACACACGTGAGCGACCTCATGCTACTCTTGGGCGTTCGCTAAGCATAGACTGGTCCCACTGCTTCGACCCGCGTCACTGTTCAGCGCTTGATTGGAGTGATCGGTTGCTGCCAACGCTAGATAATGTGGCTAAGGCTGTGCGAAGGCAGGCGTCCGGACGCACGGTCATTGCCGAAGGGCTTCTAGGAATACCGGCAGCCTTTGCTCTTGGTGCTTGCTTCTCCACGACGCGCGGTGTTCGGATTTATTGGCGACAGGGAGCCTCGGATACCGCCGACCAATTGTGGGGCCTCGATGCCCCTGCCGTTGCTGCAACCATCCAGGTGAAATCGGAATCTCGTACTCTCGGTGCGAAGGACCTAGCCGTTCTGGTTTCAGTAACGGGAGATGTTCGAGAAGATTTTGCTCGCACGGTAAAGGCGGTGCCGCCACTGCGATGCATCGTGGATGTGCTCCTCAGTCCGCCGTCGCGCCGCATAACCGGAGCCGAGGCGGCGATGATCGCACGTGCGACATCTGACGCCGTGCGCGACGCACGAACTACGTATGGCGCAACCGGCAAGGTCCACCTCTTTTTTTCTGGTCCCGTCGGACTGGCGATGATGCTGGGCCAATTGTTCAACACATTTCCTCAAATCGCAACCTATGAATATGGTTCGGACCAAGACCCACCTTATAGGCCAGCCGCTATAATAATCAATCCGTGAAGTTCGAGGCTGTAGCGCGATCAGCATCGAAGTCGGCTCGCTTGGTCGCCCTTTTTCTCAGGCTATTCAAAACCGGCGCAAGCCATAATTGCCGTGGCATCTTCTTAATTCTTGCCTAATCCCCCAACATAACTCAAGGAGCTCAAAACCGTGACCCACCCAGTTCGGAACACGGCCCTCGCGGCCGGCATGTTCCTATCATGCCTTATCGCCGTCGCAGCCCAATCAATGGCGGCGGTGCCCTCTGCGCTGCTCCCGCCCGTGGGAGCATCACAGACGTTCACAGCCTCGATCCACTTCGATCGCCCGAGCGGCGCCGCGTTCAGCCCCAAGCCCGAACCCCAGGAAAGCGGCGGCAACTCGACCGACAAGAAAGAGACCAACGAGCGCGGCGGTGCCGAGCGCGGCTTCCGTCACGACCAATCCGGCACGCTGACCATCAAGCGTTCCTCGCAGGACGCGATTCAAGTGAGCAGCGGCGGCGCTCTCGATTCCTTCAACGCCTCGTATCCCGTCAATCCGACTTCAGCGGCCCCGGGCTCAAAGCCGAACCCGTTTGTCCAGGCCGTCTACAATGCGCTCGCGCTCGCGCCGAACAGCCCGAACCAGCTGCGCGCCGGCGATGAGTGGAACGCATCCATTCCGATCCATGCGGGTCGAAATTCGCACGGCGCTCTGCCGATCAAAGTCAAGGTCATCTCGGTGAACGGCAACAGCGCCAAGCTCGAAGGCACTGGCAGCCAAACCCTGACCTTCACCTCGCCGCGCGGCCAACGACAAGCAGACGTCAGCGCCACGATCGCCATGACCCTCGTCGGCGGCCGTCTCAACGCCTACACCGAAAAGGTCTCGCGAACGATGCACGGGCAAGCCGGATCGTTCACGACCAGCAACACGACGATGCTGACCTCGCCCTAAGCAGGCGGCTCAAGCTCCAATAAAAGAGCGGCAGCGTCCATCGCGACGTTGCCGCTCTTTTCTGCGCCCGGGGCAAAGGGCGCTGGTTTTTCAGAGCGAACGAGCGCCTGCATGTGGATCGTGTTCGCCCACGTCGCGATCGTATTCGTGGGTTTTGCCCTGACGGTCGGCACCGGAATTTTTCTCACGCAGATCATCCAAGGCGGCGACGTCCGTTCCATTCGAACCGCAGTGAATGCCGCGATTCCGGCCCAGACGACGGGTGGCGTTCTGGTGCTGATCTCCGCTATCATCGGCTTTTTCGCGGCGATCAACCTCGGATTCGATCTGCACGCCCGATGGCTTTCGATCTCGATGGTTCTCGTCGTTATCCTTCTTCTGGAGGGCTTTGGGCGGCGTTATCCCCGCCTCTTACGGCTCGCAAAAGCCGCGAAGGACAGCCCGGAGGACCAGCCGTCGCCGGAGCTGCGCGCCTTGCTGGTCGACCGCTTCGAGGGACTTGGCAACGCGGTAAGCGGCATTATTTGGCTCAGCCTCCTCGTGATGATGATCGTCAAGCCATAGGCCCCTTCTGGATTCGGTAGACCAAGTGCTCGATGCCGCGACGCATGACGATTTTCCAAACAACCATGCCCACCCGTTGCGCCACGGCGCGTGACGCTTCGTTCGCCGGACGGATGAGCGAGATGAGCTGCGAACGGCCAAGTTCATTGAACCCGTAGTCGCGGCACGCGATCGCGGCCTCGGTCGCGTAACCCTTGTGCCAGTAGGCGCTCTTCAACAAGTAGCCGATTTCCGTCTCACCTACGCCGTCGACGGTCTGTGCGAGCAAACCAACCTGACCTACGAACTCCTGGGAAGAACGCAGCTCCACTGCCCACAAACCGTGGCCGTGCCGCGCGTAGCTCTCGCGCTGCCAGGCCAACCACTCCGCAGTCTCGCTGCGGTCCTTCAATCCCGGATAGTAGCGCATGACCAGCGGGTCGTTGAACATCGCGTACAACTCGTCGAAGTCGCCGTCCGTGAGTCGGCGAAGCGCAAGCCTTTGCGTTTCCAGAATCAATGCGCGAGTTTTTGGGGCTCGTCGATGTAGCCCTCGTACACCAAGCCGACGGCGATCTCCAACGACAACCCCAGCATGTGCTTCTGCAGCGTATAATCCTCGCACGTGCCGCCCGACGCCTGAACGTCTCGGAGCACCGCGTCAACGGGCGCCTTCGTCTCAAACGAGATCCACGACGCGCACGCGATATCGCCCGGCAGCGCGCCCGACTTGATCGCAGCGGGATAATCCGGAACGACGATGCCGTTGAAGCGATACGCCAGCGCCTTCGCATACGCTGCATAGCGCTCCGGCGCCGAATACAGGTCCAGCAGCGAGATCTCCGCCGAAAGATTGCGCGTCTGCGACACGTACATGAGCCCGTCGGACGCCTGTGCGTTGGCCGCGAGGTCATCCCACGTCGAGACCGCGTGATCCACGATGCTCTTCACCGTCGCCATCTTCTGATCCGGGATGTCGCCGGTCTGCGGATCGACCAGGTGCGTCAGCCCCATCACCGCGCTCACGGAGTTGGCTTCGGTATCGCCCCGCGCGACCGACGCGCGCGCGGCGTCCATAGCCGAGAGCAGCCCCTTGTCCGAGGTCGACAGATTCGCGATCAAAGATGGATAGTACGTCAGCAGCGTCTGCGTCTTGGGCGTCAGCCGCGGGTCCGCCATGAGATCATCCATCTCGCGCAGCGTCGCGCGGTTCTCCGCGATGAGGCCGGCAGCCGAGGAAAAGACGTCGCCGTCGAACTCCAGCGTCGCTGTCATGTCGCGCGCGATGCGCTCGAGCGCCCCCGTGATCGAGTGCAGGTTCGGCTGTTTGCCCTTGCCCGGCCCCGGACCGCTTCCCCCGCTGTCGGTCCCTTCGCTCGTGATGCGCTGCAGGCGCCCAGCGAGGGCATCGACGTTGCCGAGCCCGTCCCTCGCCTGCTTTTTCGCGGCGGTGAGCGCTGCATCGGTTTCGCCGATGACGGCGCGCAATTTGTTCATCGCATCGGCGCGAGCCGAATCACCCGGCAGCGTCAGACTTGCGACGCGCGTATCCGCAGCCGCCCGCGGACCAGATTCACGCAGCGCGATGTCGAGCTGCGAGAGATGGCTCTGTGCCAGCGGATCACCCGCTGACGCTGCGCCCACCTCATTGAGCCGGGCGCGCGCGTACTGATAGCGGCCTTCTTCCTGATCGTGGATCGCCTGCGTCACCTGCGCGCCGGTAGAAGGGCGGTCAAGCTCCTGATATCCGAGCAGGTGCGAAACGCGATCGCGGGGATTCGGGTGATCCCGGAACGCTTTATCCGCGCGGCTGTCCGGGCCGGGGTCCATCTTGCCAAGCTTCGTCATCATGTCGACGGTCGCGCGTGGATCGTAGCCCGCGGCCGTCATCATGGTGAGCCCGTAGTGATCGGCCTGCAACTCATCGGCGCGCGAGTAGCGGTCCATCGCGAGTTCGCCGCCCAAACCGCCGAGCAGCCCGACCACCGGCGACACGATCGAGAGGATGCCGAGCAAAATGCTCATGATCGTGGATTGATTGGCCTGTTTGGTCACGTGGTGCATCTCGACGTGACCCATCTCGTGACCGAGAATTCCAGCGAGCTCATCGTCTGCCGAGACGAAATTCAAGAGTCCGGTATTGACATGCACGAAGCCGCCCGGCAGCGCGAACGCGTTGATCTGGGGCGTGTCGATGATGATGAACTTGTATTGGATGTCGGCGCGCTTGCGATGCTCGGAAAGCCTTTGGCCGATGCGCCCGACCCAGTCCGTCAGGAAAGGATCATTGACCAGCACGCTTTGCCGGTCGACTTGATCGCTCTCGTCGCGGCCCCTTGCGACCTCTTGCGACGTGCTCATCGCAACGGCCGGACTCACGTTGGACCATAGGAGCAGGGAGAGGCAGGCGGCGCTTGCCGCTCGCAGGGCCTTTTTGGTCATGGAATTCCTTTTGACGAAATAGCGCTGTGACTCAGAATACGACCTTTCGCTGGGACAATCCTTAGATTAGATGACAGCCCGCAGTTTTGCGGGAAATCTGCTCGGCAGAACGGAGGACTTCCATGCGACCCCTGTGCGCCGCGCTTCTCCTCGTCGCCTCGCTCTTCGGCGCGTTCGCCCACCAGAGTCCGGCGGCAAGCGCTGCCGATGCCGGCACGCCCGTCGAATCAGCGCGCGGGCTCTTCGCCAAGGGCGATTACTACGGCGCCATCTCGATCCTCGATAAGGCGCTCGCGCTCAATCCGAAAAACGCCGAGGCGCTCGTCCTGCGCGGCGATTGCAAAGACAACGTCGGCGACATCAAGGGGGCGATCGCCGACTATACCAAAGCCATCGCCATCCAGCCGGGCTATGCCTACGCGTACGCGACCCGCTGTGATTCGAAGCGCGAACTCGGCGACTACCAAAGCGCGGTCGCCGATTGCAACAAAGCCATCGCGCTCGATCCCAAGGACGGCTATGCCTTCGACCGCCGGGGCAAACTGCGCGACGATCTCAACGACTATCGCGAGGCGATCGCCGACTATGACAAGGCCGTCACCTTGGATCCCACGGACAAGCGCTTTCGCCTTGATCGGGCCAGTTCCAAGCTCAACATCGCCGATGCGGACGGCGCGGTCTCCGACACCAGCATCGTCCTCACCGCGGACCCCGCGTCCGCGCGCGCCCATGCGTTGCGCGGTCGGGCGGAATATCTCAAGAAAGACAGCGCCTCCGCGCTTGAGGATTTGAACCAAGCCATCGCCCTTGACGACCAGTACGCCTACGCATACGTGTCTCGCTGCATCATCCAGCGCTCGTTGCAGCACTATGATGAAGCGTTGGCCGACTGCGCCAAGGCGCTCTCGGTCGACCCCAAGTACGACGACGCGTTGTACAATCGTGGTCTGGTCTACCGCAAGATGAAGCGCTACGACGACGCCATCGCCGACCTCACCGGTTACCTCAAACTGCATCCGAAGGATCCCGACACGCTCTTCTATCGCGGCCTCTCCTATGCGGACGGCGGCGATTACAACGCCGCCTTGACCGATCTCAACGCGTACGTGCGCCTAGCGCCCAACGATCCCGACGGCTACTACAATCGCGGACGTTTTCGCGCGAAGCTCGGCGACTCGAAGGGCGCGATCGCCGACCTGCAGCTGGCCGCGAAGCTTTATCGCGCCAACAACGACGCCACCAGCGCCAACGACGCGGACGATCTCATCCGCACGCTGCAAAGCGGCGGTCAGATCCTCTCCCGCGCGTGAAATATTTCGTCACGGGCGCCACCGGCTTCATCGGAGGCCAGGTGGCGCGGCAACTGGTGGCCGCGGGCCACTCGGTCGTGGCTTTGGCTCGCGATCCGCAAAAGGCGAGCGATCTCCAAACCCTCGGCGTGACCGTCGCACCCGGCGACGTCACGGACAAGCCGACACTGCGCGAGCCGATGCGCGGCGTGGACGGCGTCTTCCACCTGGCGGGCTGGTATAAAGTAGGGCGCAAGGACAAACGCCCCGGCGCCGCGATCAACATCGAGGGGACGCGCAACGTGCTTGAGACGATGCGCGATCTCGGCATCCGCAAAGGCGTCTACACGAGCACGCTGGCGGTCAACTCGGACACTCGCGGCAAGCTAGTCGATGAATCGTATCGCTACGACGGCCCTCATCTCTCCGAATACGATCGCACGAAATGGGTCGCGCACTACGAGATCGCCGAGCCCATGATCGCCGCAGGCCTTCCGCTCGTGATCGTGCAGCCGGGAGTCGTCTACGGTCCGGACGACACCAGCTCGATGGGCGACGCACTCATGCGCTATCTCAAGCGGACGTTGCCGCTCACGCCGCGCTACACCGCGTTTAGTTGGGGGCACGTGGACGACATCGCGCACGCGCATCTGCTCGCGATGGAGCGCGGCAAGACGGGAGAGACCTACATCATCGCAGGCCCAACGCACACCTTCATCGAGGCGCTGGAGATCGCCGAACGCATCACCGGCATCCGCGCGCCACGCTGGCACCCGGGGCCCGCGATGACCCGTTTCCTCGCCTTCCAGGCCGATATCGTCGGCGCGGTCTTCCCGCTGCCGGAGGCCTTCGCCGGAGAGAGCATACGCGTCACCGCGGGCACGACGTACATCGGGAACAACGCCAAAGCCAGGCGCGAGCTCGGCTATGCGCCCCGCGCGCTCGAGCTCGGGCTCAAGGAAACGTTGGAATACGATTTGGAGCTGCTCCAGCGCAAGGCGTGAGGATGCGCTCATTGGTCGAGATCCGCCGGCGCGAGACCCGCTGCACGCGCTGCCCTGAGCTGCGCCGTTACTGCGCGGACATCGCGCGCACGCGTAAGCGCGAGTTCGCCTCCGAGCGCTACTGGGGTCGCCCGGTGCCGAGTTCCGGCAGCGCGGACGCGCGCGTGCTTCTCGTCGGCCTTGCACCCGCGGCGCACGGCGGCAACCGGACCGGCCGCATGTTCACGGGGGACGGCTCCGCGACGTGGCTTGCCCGAGCGCTGCACAAGGCCGGCTTTGCGACGCAGTCGACGTCGGAGCGGCGCGACGACGGCTTCGAACTTCTCGACGTGTTCATGACGGCCGCGCTGCGCTGTGCTCCGCCCAAGAACAAACCGACGCCCCGCCAAATCGCCAACTGCGCCGGACACATGCGCGCCGAACTTGCGCTCCTGCGCCGACTGCGCGTGGTGGTGGGTCTGGGGAAGATCGGATTTGACGTCGCGCTGGCGCGCTTGAAGGAGCGCGGCTTTGCTATTCCGTCCCCAAAACCGCGCTTCGGTCACGGCGCGGAATACGAGTTGGCGTCCTCTGACGAGACGATCACCCTCGTCGGCTGCTTCCATCCCAGCCGCCAGAACACCAACACGGGAAAACTGACGGCCGCGATGCTCGACGCCGTGTTCCTGCGCGTCAGGCAGATCGCGCGCGCGCGAAATCCGCGATGACACCGGCGATCTGCTCCAGTTTGCGATCGCGCGCTGGCCGCGTCCAGCCGCTGCAGTGCGGCGTCATGATCACGTTGTCGAGTTCCCAAAAGGGCAGGTTCGCCGGCAGCACACGGTCGCCCGGGTTCTCCGGGTAGCGGTACCATACGTCGAGCGCCGCGCCTGCGATGCGCCGCTCGCGCAGCGCCTCGTAGAGGTCGCGCTCCACCGCGATAGGGCCCCGCGCCACGTTCACCAGGACCGCGTCGCGCTTCATCAGCCCCAGGCGCCGCGCGTCGAGCATGCCGCGCGTGAGCGGCGACAGTTCGCAGCACACGACGACCGCGTCCGACTCGCGCACGAGCGCATCGACCGCGCTCGAATCCGCTAGCGCTGCGACGGAGGCCGGCGCCTCCGGCATCCGCGGCGCGCGTTCCGGATGCAAAGTCACGGCCCGGCACTGCATGCCGAACGCAGCCGCGCGCTTGACGATCTCCTTGCCGATGCGGCCAAATCCGATGAGGCCCAGCATAGAGCCATACAGCTCTTCGATGTACGAGCGCGGCTGGTGAAAACCGTACGCCCATACGCCTTGCCGCAGGGCGCGGTCCGCCTCCAAGAGATGGTGGCGCAGCGCGATCAGACCGCCTAGCGCGTGCTCCGCGATGGGGATCTCCTGTCCGGCGCCGCTGACGAAAATGGTGTCGGCCGGGAAGGCTGAACGGTCGATCTCCTCCGTTCCCGCAGCGGGGCACACGATGAGCCCCAGCCTCGGGCATTTCGCCGCGAGCGCCGCATCGAAGCTCACGCTGATGAGGACATCGGCGCGAGCGAGCGCGGCATCCCGCTCCTGCGCCGGCAGCGCATCCGCCATGATAAGCTCCACGCCCGGCGGCAAGCGGCGTTGCAAATCCTCGCGCCACAAGGGCAGCAACGACACCGCGACCACCGCGCCTAATGCCTCCGCAGGACGACGACCATCTGCCATGCTTCGTCGCTCATATTCAAAGGTACGGCGGGGTTGATGTCGCCGTGCCAGCCGACCGCCTCGAAACAGCCTGAGGCGCGCGCCACGTGTCTGATCCCGCTGGGCAGCCACATGCGATAGAACAATTGATCCACGATCTTTTTCGGCGGCCGGCCATCGCGATAGCGCGCGTCGATCGTCAGGCTGGGCACGTGCGTCTCCGAGATCGGATCCGAGCGCGTGTGCGCGAGATGCGTCGTGACGACGACATCCTCGTACGTTTGGGTCCAGCGCGACACCGCCCGCTTCGGCTCCTTACCGAAGAAGTCGGCTGGGTGCGTCAACTCGAGGATCAGCAACCCGCCCGATCTGATCGCCGCGCCCGCGGCGCGCAGCGTCGCGATCGCATCCTCGTCGCTCGCGCAGTGGCAGAACGAGTCGAAGAGGCACATGCCGAAGTCGACCCGCTTGGGCAAGCGAAACGTCCGGATGTCGGCGCGGACGAAATGGAGCGCGACGCCGTCGCGCTTCGCCAAAGCGGCGGCGTAGGCGAGCATCTCCCGATTGTTGTCGACGCCGTAGGCGCGAAGTCCGCGCCGCGCCAACTCGCGCAAGTGATTGGCGGGCCCGCAGGCCAGCTCCACGACGCTTGTGGGCGATTCGACGCCATAGCGCCGAGCAAGTGCAAGGATGCCATCGCACTGCGCCTTGACGTTGCGGAATCCGAAAGCCAAATCGTACAAGCGAGGGTGTTCGAAGATCTGCTCGCCTGGCGCGCGCCGCTTACGGCCTGACGAGGACGTGCGTTTCACGTTCGAGCCGTTCGTTGAGCTCTTCCGCAGGGTACGTGATGATCTCCGCCAGCGTCGGATGCAAGTGCGGCATTTCGAGGACGTCGCGCACGTTGGCTTTGAAGTACAGCAGGGCGATCGCTTCGTGGATCATGTCCGATGCTTCGGCGCCTACTATGGCAACGCCTAAAATGCGGCCATCGCGCGCAGCCAGCATCTTAACGAACCCCTCGGTGAGATTCGTGGCGATGCCTTTGCCCAGATCGCTGAAAGGATAGACCGCCTTGGAGTAGGCTATGCCGAGATTCCGGCATTCGCGCTCCGTGCACCCGGCGATCGCGACCTGCGGGTCGGTGAACACCGCGCGCGCGTACTGCAAATCGTACTCCGCCGCGCGCGCCGTCTCCCCGAACGCGTTGCGCGCCGCGAGCTGGCCTTCGTACACCGCCACGTGCACCAGTTGGTTCAGACCGTTGCAGTCGCCGGCCGCATAGACGTCAGGATTGGAAGTGCGCAAATAGCCATCGACCTTGATCCCGTCGCGGTCGTACACCACGCCGGCGGCTTCGAAATCAAAGCCCTCGACCTTCGCCCGGCGCCCGAGCGCGAGGAGGATCTCATCCGCGCTTCGCTCCTCCAGGTGGCCGGCGCCCTCGAAGACGACTCGCTTCTTCCCGTCCTTGCGATCCACCGAAGCCAGCTTGGTGCCGGTCACGACCGCAATGCCCTCCTTCTCGAGCGCCGTTTCCAGCGCTTCGCCCACATCTTCATCCTCGTCCGAGAGCAAGGTCACGCTGCGCTGCACCATCGTGACGTCGGATCCGCAGCGAGCCAAGTATTGCGCCAACTCGCACGCGACCGGCCCGCCGCCGAGCACGATGATGCTTTTGGGCAAGCGCTCCAGCTCCAAAACGTCGTCGCTCGTGAGAAAGCCCGTCTCTTTGAGCCCCGCAATGTCAGGCACGTCGACGATCGAGCCCGTCGCGATCAGGAATTTTTGGGCTCGCAGCACATCCTCGCCGACCTTGAGTTCGCGCGCGCCGGTGAATCGGGGCGCGCCGCGAAAGAGGGGGAACTTCTCAATGCCCTCGACCCGGTACTCGGCGAAACCCTGGATGATCCGCCGCTTGCGTTCGATGATCGCCGTCATGTCGGGGCGGACGTCGCGGACGATCACGCCCACCTCCGCCGCCTTGGCGGCAAGATGCGCCACCTCGGCCGAGCGCAACAGGGTTTTCGAGGGCATGCACCCGCGCAGGATGCACAAGCCCGCGAGCGGTCCCGTGCCGTCCGCCAACGCCACGCTTTTCCCCAGATCTCGCGCGATGACCGCGGCCGCGTAGCCGGCGCTACCCGCCCCCAAGACGCAGAAATCGAATTCGTGAGTCTTACCCATGGCGCCGTACTTACGCGCGTCCGCGAAGCGCGCCTCTACAGGTCGCACGCATCATCATCGATAAGCGAAAGCGAATGAAGCATGTCCGTTTCAAGACGGCCGACGGTCGCATCGCGCAGGGCACGCTCGAGGGAGATGACGTCGTCGCCGACGGCGCGCGCCATCCGGCGGCTTCCGTTCAACTGCTTGCGCCGTGCGCGCCGACGAAGATCATCGGCGTCGGCCGCAACTACGCCGATCACGCCGCTGAGATGGGCAACGCGCCGCCGAAAGAGCCGCTGTTGTTCTTCAAGCCGCCGTCCTCGCTCAATCATACCGGCGGCGATATCGCGTATCCGGCGCAGAGCAGCCGCGTGGACTATGAGGGCGAACTGGCCGTCGTCATCGGCAAGCGGTGCCGCAATGCCCCGCGGACGAAGGCGCTCGATTTCGTCCTTGGCTACACGATCTGCAACGACGTCACCGCGCGCGACCTGCAGGAATCGGACGGCCAGTGGGCTCGCGCGAAGGGCTTTGACACGTTCGCTCCGCTCGGGCCTTGCATCGTCACCGATCTCGACCCCTCGGCGCTGCGCGTGCAGACGCGCCTCAACGGAGCGCTCGTCCAAGATTGCGCGACGAGCTTGCTCATCTTCGACGTCCCCGCGCTCGTCGAATACATCTCTGCAGCCTTCACCCTGGAGCCGGGCGACGTGATATCAACCGGCACGCCAAGCGGCGTCGGCCCGATGAAGCCGGGTGATGTCGTGACCGTTCGGATCGAGGGTATCGGAGAGCTGACGAACCGGGTCGTTAAGGCGCCGCGCTAGGCGCGACTCTTGGCCCCGTGTTCGTGGTCGTCGCCGTCGTCGTCGCGGTCGTGGTCGCCGTCGTCGCGGTCGCGCCTGCCGTCATGAACGCATCCTGCCTCACGGCGATGTGGAACGGCGAATGCGCGGCGAGCGTGACGTCCGAGCCCTTGCGCAGGAAATCGAGGATGAAGAGCCCCGGTATCGTCATATCGGCGATCTGCATGATGTCGCCGGCCATGCCGTTCTTCTCGTTCGCGTCCGCGTACACGCTCGCAGCGGTTATGCCGACGTCGATCTCGGTGCCGTCGTTCAGCACGATCGGATCGAATTCGAGTTTGAGCCGGCCATCGACGCGTCCGCCGTGCGCCGGGCTGATCGAGACGACCTTGCCCGTGCCTTTGGCGCCCGCGGGAACCGCCACGCGCGATCCAGCCATCACGTTGTCGGCGATCTCGTAGTCGAATTTGTCGCCCTTGTGATTGCGTGCCGACGTGACCGTCTGCAGCAAGCGGATGCGGATGAGCGTGCCCGAGCCGATCAGATTGTCCTTGGTCTCGGCGGTGATCGGGGTTGTGGCGTGGGGAATTGCGAGCACTGCCGCTGGGCTGCAGAGCAGGACGGCGGCGAGGAAGGGAGCGACACGAATGATCATTTGGGACACATCCCTAAGAAAAGTGGGCACCCTGATGCGTGATACGACGCGCGCCGCGCCCCTGCCTTCGGCGGTTTAAGGCGCGGCCGTAGGGGGTAGAAGCGCACTAAGCGAGCGCCTGCACGCGTGAGCCCGGTCACCCTCGCCGTCCCACCTGAACGCCCACTGAAAGTTTCTGCTGCCAGGTGAGGCTCATCATGGAAAAACTCAGCTTGACTGACGATAATGGGACTAGAGCGCGCCGCGGCGGCGTGCCCAGGCCAGATAGATTGTGAGTGATCACATGCGCACCGCGAATTACATGCAAAGCCAAGTACAACCGCATTCAGAGGATCACGGCGCTGCAGCCCTCTTCTATATCCTCTCCGGAGGGTTCGTCTCGCTGTTCGCCTTCATTCTGTGGTTCTTCCCCCGCCACTTTTAACGGTTCGCCGTCTAGGATCGCTCCAGCCCACCCGAACGCCTCATCTGCTGCCGGCCCGCGAGCCGGCAGATCCACATAACAAAGCCCGCCCTTTCGCTCGCGATACCACGAGGCCAGTATGAACAACTGGTCGATTTCTTCTTGGCGCGCGAACGAACGGGACTGCTCTTCAGGCTTGTAGTGCTGCGCCAGCATGTGCTCGAGCAAGCGACGAGCTTCGCCGCGCAGCGGAAGGCGCCGCGGAAGCAGGGCCTGCGCCGCGAGCCGGCCGCCGCAGAACAGAAAACTTTGCTCCATGGAAGGGTCGTCGGACGGAGCGAGGACCAGCACGTTGAGGCACGTCGCGCTCTGCAGGTTCGCGTGGCGCGCGCGCAGCCGCCGGAGCCGCTCCAGGCGCTGCTCTTCGCGCCCGGCGACGTCGAGCCGCAAACGCGCCGCAGCTTCGTCCCTGCGTCGCGCGATTGAAAGAAGCACGTCATCCGCATCGCCTTCGAGAAAGGCGACGGCTTCGTCGATGTCCGCTTGGCGGCGACCGGGAGGCAGCGCCGTCGCGGAGCCGTCCGGTGCGTCGATGCCTCGTAACCCAAGCGCATCTTGCAGGGAAGACACCGCGGCGCGGGCGCCTTCCATGCTGCCGTAAGGGCCGTAGTAGCGCGCGCCGTCGGCGGCGAGCCGCGTGGTGGCAAGCACCCGCCCCTGCGGCCCCGCCTCGAGTTTGATGAATGCGAATTCTTTGAAATTGCGCAGCCGCTCGTTGAACGGCGGGTTGTGGGAGCGCACGAGCGCCGCCTCCAGCAGCAGCGCTTCGAACTCCGAGCCGGCGACCCGGACATCAAAGGAAGCCACCACTCCGCGAAGCGAGCGGATCTTGGCTCCGGCCGGTTTGCCGCCCGACGCATAGGCGCGCAGGCGCTGGCGCAGATTGCCTGATTTCCCGACGTAGACGACGTTGTCGCCCGCATCCTTGAGCAGGTACACGCCCGGCTTTGACGGCACGGCGGACAGCTCGTCCATGAGGATCGCCGTCCACACCGGCATCTGAAGCGGCTGGTTTCCGGCGGCGCTTGAGTCCCGGCACGGCCGGCGCCGTCTCGGCAGCGCGCGCACGCGCATGTATTCGCGCAATGCGCCGTAGGTGAAAACGCCGCAATCCTCCAGCCTCTTGATGCAATGCACGAGCAGTTCGGCCGTGGCCGTCGCGTCGGCGAGCGCGCGATGGTGCCGCTCGACGTCGATGCCGAGTTCGCGCGTGAGCGTGCCCAGTTTGTAGTTCGTGACTTCCGCGATGGTGCGCCGCGCAAGCGTCAGCGTGTCGACGGTGGGGTTGAGGAGATCGGGGTATCCGTGAGCGCGCAACTCGTGGGCCAGAAACGCGGCATCGAAACGGACGTTGTGACCGACGAGGATGCCGTCCCCGATCAACTCGACGACGCTCGGCAGCAAGCGCGCGATCTGCGGCGCGCCGGCGACCATGCTGTCGGTGATGCCGGTAAGACGTGTGATGAACGGCGGGATCGGCTGGCGCGGGTTCACGAACGAGCGCCAGCGGCGCGCGATCTGACCCTCGACGACCTGGACCAAAGCGATTTCCGTCAGCGCATCTTTGCCCGCGACGCCGCCCGTGGTCTCGATGTCCACCACGGTGAAAGGGCACGACCACAAGTCGACCTTGTCGAGATCCGCCCGTGGGGCGGCCTCGAGGTCGTAGCGTGCGAGCATCGCACGCGCGTTCGGTATCGAACACCCGTTCGCCTGCCCCCGCGTTAGTTCGACGTAGCAACAGGTCCGTGGCTACGGCTGGAGGTATGCGCGGCTGCATGGAGCGCTTGTTGTACGTCCATGGATCCGGAGCGACCCAGGACAGTTTCCAAGCCCAAGTCGACGCCTTTCCCGGATCCGATGCGCTTTCGTTGCCCGGGCACCCGAAGGGCGAAGCGCTGACTTCGGTCGGCGAACTCGCAGACTGGCTTGAGAAATACATCCGCTGGACCGGCCTTCGCCGCGCGGTGGTCGCCGGGAATTCCTTGGGCGGCGCGATCGCGCTGGAGTGGGCGTTGCGCTATCCCGCCGATGTCGGAGGCTTGATCCTCATCGGAACGGGCGCACGCTTGCGGGTATCCCCCGAGATATTCGACATGCTGGACAACCAATGGCCGCAGTGCATCGATAAGTTCGCGGATTGGGAGCTCACAAAGACGGCGCCGGCCGATCTGCGCGCTCGCTTCAAGCAATGGCATTCGCTCGTGGGGCAAAAAAATACGCGGCTGGACTTCGCGACGTGCAGCAGTTTCGACGTCATGGATCGACTCGCCGAAATCGAAGCGCCCACGCTCATCATCGTGGGGACGCAAGACGAGATGACGCCGGTCAAGTATTCACGCTATCTCCACGACCACATCAAAGGCAGCGTCCTGCTCGAAGTCGATGGCGCAGGCCATCTCGTCATGGCGGAACGCCCCGAACCGGTCAACGCGGCGATCAAGAATTTCCTAGCGCGTCTTGCCTGATCCGCTCGCCGCCGGCGAGGGCGATGGAAGCACCAATTTCGTGTTCTGGAGCTGGATCAGCGTAATCCCGCGAATCGCAGTGAGCGTGACCTGCCGCTGACCGTCTTTCGCCCAGAATTCAAACGCCGCCGAGCCGCCGCCGCCCATGTGGAACAAGAACTTCCTGCTCGTGGCCGGCAGCTGCCCCGCATAGAAGGCGACGACTTTGTCGAAATCATCGGTGGTTTCCATGAAGACGAGAAGCACTTCGCTGCCGCCATAGGGAGTCTGCAAGAGCTGGCGCAGCGCGGGCGCATTGCTCGCCTGTTTCGCCGCCGGGTAGATCGGCAAGCCGATTTCGCGCAGCAGCTCAGGCGTGACTTGCACTTGCTGCTGCGAGATGACGGGCGCGTTCCGGCCGCAAGCGGTGAGCGCCAACAGCATGACCGCGATGGCGCGCGCCGCGGCGCGAAGCGTCGTCTTACGCAAGATCTTCGTACCCCGGCGGGAGGGCCGTCGCAATCGTCCGGGCGCTGCGGTCGATGCGCACCCCGTACGCGGTCAAGAGCGGGACCATCAACCGGCGCTGGCCGACCAGCAGCATATCACATGCCGGATACTTCGCGATCTCGACGACCTCTCCCAAATCTCCCATGCTCTCGTCAACTACGGTCATGCCTACCAATTCGTCGACACGATATTCCAACGGCGCAAGCGCCGGCAGGTCTTCCGGCGCAGCGTACAGCGCGGCGCCGCGGAAGTCTGCTGCGGTGTCCGCGTCGGCGAGGCCGGCGATCCGCACCAACAGCTGCCGGGCACCCGCGCGCACGGTCTCGACGCGCAGCGCGACGTCGGCCTGTCCTGCGCGCCGCGCGGTGACGCTCAGGCCGGAACGAAGCTCGTCGGCGCTCGCCGCCACTTTCAGCTCGCCCCGCACGCCGTGGACGCCGATGACGTGCCCGATCAGCACGTCAGGCTCCGCATGCCGCGATTCCGTCAATCGATGATCTCGACGCTGACTTTCTCGCCGGTGCCTACCGTGGCTGCTTTGACGACGGTGCGGATCGCTTGCACGATGCGTCCCTGCCTGCCGATGACCTTGCCTCGATCGTCTGCGGCGACGCGCAACAGCAGCACGGGACCACGATCGTCGGTCGTGGCGCCGATCGAGATCGCCTCGGGCTCATCGACGATGTTCTCGACGATGTATTTCAGCACCGCAGCGGCGCGGCTGACGCCGTCCCCCGGACGCTCAGGCGTTTCATCGTCCTCGTATGGCGCAGCGGGCGCGGCTATTTGAGGGCCTGCCCCCTGCTCGAGCTCCTCGTCGCCCTCGTCCTCCTCCCCTTCGACGTCGAGCTCTTCTTCGTCGTCTTCTTCTTCGAACTCGATCGGGCCGACGTCACCCTCCGGCTGGTCGGCCGGCTGCGCGCTGCGCTCTCGCTCGCTGTCGTCCTCTTCGTCCAGATCCACGTCGGTGAATTCCGGTGGTCGCTCGGTCATGTCCGAACTCCTTCTGCGGCGCCTTTGCCCTTGCGCGGTTTGCGCGGTTTGCGAATCGGCACTCTCGCCTTGTCGTAGAGTCCTCTGCTGGCGAGCAGGCGCGCTACGGTGTCAGAGGGTTGGGCGCCGTTACCGAGCCACTTCATGATTTTGTCTTCTTGAAGCACGAGTTCCGCCGGCTCCCGACGCGGATTGTAATGCCCGACGATCTCAAAGAAGCGGCCGTCGCGCGGCGAGCGCGCCTCGGTCACCACCAAGCGGTACGAGGGCTGTTTTTTCGCGCCGGTGCGGCGCAAACGGATCTTGACTGCCATTGGGTCTCCTTTTCCGGGGCTAAAGCCCCGGCACTACATTATTAGTTGTTATTTCACGAAACGGCTGAAGGTCTTCATCATTTTTTGCGACGATTCGAAATCACGGATGAGTCTGTTGACGTCTTGTACTTGCGTGCCGCTGCCCGCGGCGATGCGCCTGCGGCGGCTAGCGTTGAGGATCCGCGGGTCGGCCCGCTCGGCCGGCGTCATCGAGCAGATCACCGCCTCGATGAGCGAGAGCCGGCCTTCATCGATCGTCTGGCCGGCCACGAGTTTGCCGACGCCCGGGATCATCTTCATCAGATCTGCGATCGATCCCATGCGGCGGATCTGGCGCATCTGCTCGAGGAAGTCTTGCAGCGTGAACGCGTTGCGGCGGATTTTGGTCGCTAGTTCTTTGGCCTTGTTCTCGTCGTAGACTTTCTGCGTCTTCTCGATGAGGGTGAGCACGTCGCCCATGCCGAGGATGCGCGACACCAAGCGGTCGGGATAGAACGGCTCCAGCGCTGACACTTTCTCGCCCGTGCCGATGAACTTCACGGGCACACCGGTGACCGCGCGGATCGAGAGCGCGGCGCCGCCGCGGCTATCGCCGTCCATCTTGGTCAGGATCGAGCCGGTCAGTCCCAGCCGCTCGTGAAACGCGCTTGCCACTTTGACCGCTTCTTGTCCGGTCATGGCGTCGACGACGATCAACGTCTCCAGCGGATCGAGCGTCTTTTTCAGGCGCTCGAGTTCGAGCATCATCGGTTCATCGATCTGCAGCCGCCCGGCGGTGTCGAAGATCGCCACGCCGTTGCCGACCTGGCGCGCATGCGCGAGCGCTTGCGTCGCGATGCTGCCCGGATTGAGCGAACCTTCCACGCTGAACACCGGCACGCCGATGTCCTTGCCCAGCACCTGCAGCTGCTCGACGGCCGCCGGGCGATACACGTCGCAGGCGACCAGCAACGGCCGCCGGCCCTGCTCGCGGAATTGCAAGGCCAGCTTCGCGGCTTGCGTCGTCTTGCCGCTGCCCTGCAGACCCACGAGCATGAGCGGCGTGGTGCCCGTCGGCGCGAACCTGACCGGTGCCGCCTCCGACCCGAGCAGCGCGATCAACCCGTCGCGCACGATCGCGAGCACCGATTGGGCGGGCGTCAGCGACTCCGTGACTTCGACGCCCACCGCGCGCTCGCGGATGGACGCGATGAAGTCCTTGACGACCTTCAGGTTCACGTCCGCTTCGAGCAGCGCGATGCGGACCTCCCGGAGCACCTCCGAGACGTCGTTTTCGCTCAACTTTCCGCGAGAGCGTAACTGCCGAAAGATCGCCGCAAGGCGATCCGAGAGGGTGGTGAACATTGCAGTTACTTCAGCGCGGGTGCGGAGCTTTGGCGGAGCCGCGCGCGATGATCACGTCGTCTTTTCAGAAACCTCTTCGATATAGCGGACCGCGTCGCCCACGGTCTTGATCTTCTCGGCTTCTTCGTCAGGGATATCGAGGTTGAATTCCGTCTCCAAGGCCATGACTAGCTCTACCTGATCGAGGGAGTCCGCGCCGAGATCGTCGGTGATCGACGCATCGACGGTGACCTCGTCCTCGTCTACGCCGAGCTGCTCAACGATAGTCTTCTTTACCTTCTCGAACACTGACATCTGTATTGTACAAACCTCCTACATATGCAGCCCGCCGTCCACGGCGAGCGTTTGACCCGAGATGTACGCCGACGCGTCGCCGGCTAAGAAAAGCGCTACGCTTGCAACCTCATCGGCGGTCCCGAACCGGCGGAGCGGCACCCGCCCGAGGTACGTCGCCTTGACGGCGTCGGGCAGTTGCGCCGTCATATCCGTCTCGATGAAGCCGGGCGCGATCGCGTTGACGCGGACGTTGCGCGACCCGAATTCTTGGGCCAGCGATTTCGTCAGCCCGATTACCCCGGCCTTCGCCGCTACGTACGCGCTTTGTCCGGCGTTTCCCGTCAGCGCAACGACCGAGGAGACGTTGATGATGGAGCCGCCTTTCTGCCCTATCATGATCTTTCCCGCCGCGCCGCAGGTGTAGAACATGCTTTTCAGATTAACGGCGAGGGCTTCATCGAGCGCATCCCATTTCATGCGCAGGATCAGCGTGTCATACGGGCGCCCGGCGTTGTTGACCAGGACGTCCAGCCGGCCGAACTGCGCGACCGCGGCCTCGATAAGGCCCTTCGCCTCAGGCTGGACCGAAACGTCCGCCGGATGCACGACCGCGCTTCCGCCGAGCCCACGGACCTCCTGCATGACCGCCTCGAGGGGCTCGCGCCGGCGCCCGGAAAGCATCACTTTCGCGCCTGCCCGGGCGAACGCGTGCGCGATGGCCCGTCCGATGCCCGTGCCCGCGCCGGTGACCACGGCCGACTTGCCTTCTAAGAGCTTCATTGTGGTATGCCGGACTTTAGTCCGGCTATCGTGCCGACGAGGCGCGCCAGCCGCTCCACGCCTTCGGAGTCCGCCACGTGCAGGCAGCGCTCCGCGTTCACATTCGGCAAGCGCCTCATCATGGGGGCAAGCACGCTGCTCGCGCCGCACTCGACGATGAAATCAGGCTGTTCGGCTGCCAACGCGACCGACGTCTCGTGCCAGCGAACGCGCGCGCACAGACTCGCGGTCAGACAGCGCCGGATCTGCTCGACGCTCTCGTAGGGCTTGACTTCGACATTGCTGATGACCTCGAACGCCGGCTTTTGGATCGCGGCCGAAGCGACGAGCGCCGCGAACGCTCGCTCGGCCGGCTTCATCAGCTCGCTATGCCAGGCGCCCGAAACGTTGAGCATGACCACGCGCTTTGCGCCCGCCGCCTTCGCCACCTCGCACAGCGCGCTCACGCCGGCGAGGTCACCGGAGACCACGATTTGCACCGGCGCGTTCAAGTTGGCGATGTCCACGCGAGCGCCGCTTTGCTCACGCGCTTGCGCGCACAGCGCTTCCACTTTCGCTTGGTCGAACCCGATGATGGCCGCCATGCTGCCCGGCGCCGCATCTGCCGCCGCGCCCATGGCTTTGCCTCGCTCGTTGACAAGCCGCACGGCTTCCTCGAACGCGAGCGCGCCGGCGATGCTGAGCGAGCAGTATTCGGCGAAGGAGTGGCCGGCCGACACGATCGGCTTGAGCCCCACCGATTCAACCGCGCGATAAATCGCGACGTTGGTGGTGAAGATGGCCGGCTGGCTGACCCGCGTCTCGCGCAGAGCATCTTCGGAGCCGGAGCGGCACAGCGACAGCATGTCGTAGCCTAACACCGCGGCGGCGCGATCGAAGCACTCGCGCGCTGCGGGAAACTTCTCTGAGACGTCGACACCCATGCCGACTGTCTGCGATGCTTGCCCCGGAAAAATGACGCCGAGAGTTGCGGGCATCCGTCCTACGCTGTGCCCGCAGCCGAGGTCTGTAGTGCCGGGGCTTGTAGTGCCGGGGCTTTAGCCCCGGAATCCGGAACCTTCCCGACTCGTGCTCCCTGCCAACGCCACACCACCGCTCCCCACGACAAGCCCGCGCCGAACGCGACGAAGACGATGATGTTGCCCTTCTTGACGAGGCCTTCTTGGATCGCGTCGGCCAGCGCGAGCGGGATCGAAGCGGACGACGTGTTGCCGTACTCGGCGATGTTGCAGATGCATTTCTCGGGTGGGAGCTTCAACATCTTGATGGTGGCATCCACGATGCGCTGGTTGGCCTGATGCGGCACGACGAAGTCGACGTCGGCGGGCGAGAGGCCCGCTTGCTTGAGCGCCGCCAGGGTGGACGCCGCCATCTGCTGCACCGCGAATTTGAAAACGCTCTGGCCCTGCATGTGGATGAAGCCCAGCGGTCTTAAGTCCACGGAGCCGTTACGGTTCATGGGATTGCGACTGCCGCCGCCCGGCTGATACAAGACCGTCGGATCGGTGCCGTCGGAGCCGAGGTTGCTGCCCAAAAAGCAATCTTCGTCAGAGCGCTCCAGCACCACGGCGCCCGCGCCGTCGCCGAACAGCACGCAGGTCGCGCGATCGGTGTAGTCGACGATCTTCGAGAGCGTCTCCGCTCCGATGAGCAGCACGCTCTTATAGATGCCGGCGCGGATGAGCGCGGCGCCGGTCGCCAGTGAGTAAGTGAAACCCGAGCAGCCTATCATCAAGTCGAAACTCGGTTTGCCCGCGACGCCGAGGCGGGCGGCCACGATGCACGCGGTGGCCGGGAACAAGTAGTCGGGCGTGGCGGTGGCGACGATGATGCAATCGATTTCGGCCGGCGTTTTGCCGGCGGCGTCGAGCGCGCCCAATGCCGCGGGTACTGCGAGATCAGAGGTCGCCTCGTTGGGAGCCGCGATGTGCCGGCGCTTCATGCCGGTGCGCTGCACGATCCACTCGTCGGTCGTATCGACGAGCTTCTCAAGATCTTCGTTCGTGAGCACGCCGGAGGGCGCATACGCGCCGACGCCGGTGATCGTCACCCCGTACTGCTGCATCAGCCCTGCTTCGCGGTCGCCGTTTCGTCTTTTTGCGCGATCGCGGTGCGGCCGTTGTAGTTGCCGCAATTCGAGCACGCGAAGTGCGGCCTGCGGGGCTGATGGCACTGCGGACACGTGGTCAGAGCGACCGGGTGTGCTTTCCACGTGGCGCGGCGAATACGCGTATTCGACTTGCTGCGTCTTTGTTTCGGATTTGCCATTAGTTCACTCCGGGTTCTTCCATAAATTTGGCCAAGCCTGCCAGGCGTTCGTCGATGACGTGCTCGCTGCACGCGCACTGATCGCGATTGCGGTTGATGCCGCATGTCGGACAGATGCCCCGGCAACTTTCACTGCAGATCGCCGCCAACGGCTCGTCCACTTCCAACAATTGCGTCACGAGTTCGCCGACGTCGATCGCGCGTTCCACGAGCGGCGAGACCTCCGAGAACTGCGCCTCTGCCGGCGCGATCTCTTCGCTATATGCTTCCTCGATCGTCACGCGCGTGTGGCGTTCGAACGGCTCGAGGCAGCGCACGCAGGTCTCCTCCTCGCGGCCCTCGATGCGACCCTCCACATACGCGCCGCGCGTGATATGGCTGATGTTGGCCACGATGTGCACCCCCCTGGGGTAGCGCGTCGCGAGATCGCCCTGCAAACGCAAGGCCTGGTCGACCTCGATGGTGTCAGGGTGCGGGCCGAAGAGACGTTCAACGGAGATCTTCAATGAGGTTCACGCACACACGAGAAAACGGACCTGAAGGTCCGTTGCTACAGTTCCTTATTATAGAAAAGCCGACCTGGGCTGTCAAACGGCTCCTCTTTTGCGGGACAAGCTATGTAAGCGCGCGCAACTTGTTGAGAGCGTCCTGGAAGCTCTTGACCGGGATGATGCGGATGCCCGTGACATCCTTGATGTCTTTGTAATCGTGCTCGGGCACCAAGAAAACGGAGGCGCCCTGGTGGCGCGCGGCTTCCACCTTTTCTTTCACGCCGCCCACCGGCGTGACTCTGCCGTTGGCCTGCAAGACCCCGGTGCCGGCGATTTTTGCTCCGTTCGCAAGCACCGTGCCGGTCAGCGAGCGGTAGATCTGGAGCGCGAACATCAGGCCCGCGGACGAGCCGTTGATGTCGCGCACGTGGAACTCCACGTGCACCGGCAAACTGTACGCGCGCGTGATCGGTATGACGGTCATCCCGAAGCGCGGCTTTCCTTTATACATGACGGTCTTGCACGCGACCGGCACGACCGTGCCCTTACGCAGGATCGAGAGGTGGAAGGTCGAGCCGACCGGCCGCTTCGACGTGGTCTGGCTGACGAAATCAGAGTCCGACGGCTCCTTGCCTTCCATCTTCAAGATGCGATCGCCGGGGCGAAAACAGCCAGCCGCCGGCAGCCCCTTCACCGTCGACACGATCGTGATGTCTTCGTGCGCTCCCACTTTATAACCGGCCGCCCGTTCGGCGACCACTTGCGCGACGGTCTGGCTCTCCTTCATCGCGTCGATCCACTCTTGATTGATCGCTCTCTCGCTCTTGTCCGGCGGCGCGACGTAACTGCGGGGAACGATCTCAAAACCGGGCAACGTTTTGGCGGCGGCATAAAAGGCCGGGCGGCCGGGCATGACGGTGACGTCGGTGAGATACAGGTTGCCTGGCGGTGGGGAGTGTTCCGGCACGCTCATCAGTCCGTTGAGGTCTACCGCCGCACCGGGCCCGAAGATATAAAACGGCAAGGGGATGAAGAACAGCGCGGCGATCACGACGAGCACGATCGCGCCGCCGAAGATCAGCGCCCTAAGACGGCGCCGCCACCAGGACACTCTTACCTACTTCCGCTCGCGCGCTCTCGTGCTGCTCCCGTTGTGAGACAGGCTGTCGGCTAGTTGTTCGCGCCCTTTGTGCACTGCTGCTAGCGCGGAGGCGAGGCTGGTATCCAGCGAGGAGAGCACCTGCTCCGCGTATTCGTCGGCGCCGCGCCGGACCTCGCGCGCCCGGCTCTCGGCGTCGCTCATGAGTTCGTCGGCCCTTGTCTGGGCGAGCCGCACGATCTCGGCGTCGGACAACAACTGCGTCTTCGTGGTTGACGCTTCTTCGACGATGGCGGCGGCTTTGTAGCGCGCGTCTTCGAGCAGCCGATCCTTTTCTTTGGTGACGGCCTTTGCCCGGTTGACCTCGTCGGGCAGACTGGCGCGCAGTTTCTCGACGAGATCGAGCAACCGATCCATGCTCACGATGCGAGCGCCGAAGGGCAGCCACACGCCCTCCCTGACCGTCGCTTCCAGTTTGTCGATCACTCTATAGACGCTCATATTTTTTTGTCCGTCTTTCTTTCATCTTCCGCAGTACGGCTGCCGGCACGAAGTCCGAGATATCGCCGCCCAGCGAGAACACTTCCTTCACCGATGACGACGAGACGTACGCATATTCGAGGCTTGCGGGCATGAAAATGGTGTCAACGCCGCTCTCCAGTTTGCGGTTCAACAACGCCATCGAGAACTCGTGCTCGAAATCGGACACGATGCGCAGCCCTTTGACGATGAGGGCGTTGCCTCGGCCGCGGATGTAATCGACGAGCAGCCCCTCGAACGAATCGATTTCGACGTTGCGTAATCCGCGGCAAGCTTCGCGCAGCAGCGCGACCCGTTCCTCGAGCGTGAACATCGGCGACTTGCCGGGATTGGCCACGACGGCGACGCTGAGCCGTGGAAACTGCGCGGCTGCGCGACGGATGATGTCCAGATGGCCGTTCGTCACGGGATCGAAGCTGCCCGGATAGACCACGAGCATGCCGCCGCGCCGCGCGCCGTTGTCCCTTCTCATCGCTCGTCGCGCCCCCGCGCGTTCTGAGGCCGCATGCGAGCGGCGCGCGCCGAGCCGTGCGCCTCCGCCGCGTCGTCTCCGTCTTCGCGTACCGCCTCGCCGGCGCCGCGCACCACTGCGAACGTCAATGCGGTATCTCCGTACTTGGCCTTCTTCCAGACGCGCATGGACTCGGGGAGCGCCGCCTTCTCTCCGCTTGGGTGCTCGACGACCGCGATGCCATCCGGCGCGAGCAGCGCCTTTTGCATGAGCAGTCGCAGTTCATCGGCGGCGCCACGATCGTACGGCGGGTCGATCAGCACGACGTCGAACGTGCCGCGCAACGTGCGCAGCGCGCGCATGGCCGGCATCGGCATGATGCGCCAGTTGTCGCCGTCTTGCAGCAGCCGCACCGCGTTGCGGCGGATCGTCATGACGGCGGAGGCATCGTTGTCGACGAAAACGACCGAGGCTGCGCCGCGCGACATCGCCTCCAGACCCAACGCGCCCGAGCCGGCGAAGAGATCCAGCACGCGCGCCCCTTGGACCCGCTTGCTCAGAATCGCGAACAGCGCTTCGCGCACCTTGGCGGAGGTGGGCCGAGTTCGGTTGCCCTTCGGCGCGATGATCGTCTGGCGCGCGCGCGAGCCTCCAGCTAACCGCATGGGCTGATAATTGGACCCTTTGCGGGACAAATCCCCGCGGCTACGACGTGATGAGGAGCGCGGCTTCGCGATCGCGCGCCGCCAAGAAGTTCGCCAAACCAGCGTGCTCGGGCAAGGCGAGCGTCGGATCGCGTCCGACGACCGCCTCGGCCTCTTTTTTGGCCTCCACGAACACCGCGTAATCTCGGATGAGGTGGGCCAGGCTGAGGTCCGCGGTGCCGTGCTGCCGGGTTCCCGCGATGTCGCCCGAGCCGCGCAGCTTGTAGTCTTCTTCCGCGATCACAAAACCATCGTTGGTGCTCGCGAGGACCTCTAGCCGCGAGGCGCCTTCCGCGTCGGGCGAAGCCACCAGGATGCAATACGATGCCGCCGAGCCGCGGCCCACGCGGCCTCGAAGCTGGTGCAGCTGCGCGAGCCCGAAGGCTTGGGCGTCCAGCACGAGCATGACGCTCGCGTTCGCGACGTCCACGCCGACCTCGACCACGCTGGTGGTGATGAGGATCTGGATGAAACCGTCTGCGAACATGCGCATGGTCTTCTCTTTGTCCTGGCCGCTCATGCGCCCGTGCAGCAACCCGACGCGGAAGCCTTTGAAGGCCGTGGTGCGCAGCTCGTTCGCTTGCTCGACGGCGTTGTGCATAGCGCGCTCGGATTCGTCGACGGCTGGACATACGATGTATGCCTGCCTGCCCTTGCCGACCTCGTCGCGGATGAACGCGAAGATTTTGTCCTTGCCGTCGCCGGAACGGACGTAGGTCTTCACCGGTCTGCGCCCGGGCGGCAGTTCGTCGAGGATCGAGACGTCGAGATCCGCGTACACCGTCTGAGCGAGCGTGCGCGGGATCGGCGTCGCCGTCATAACGAGCGTGTGCGGCGTGTGGCCTTTGGCCTTTGCGCGCAGCGCCGCTCGCTGCAGCACGCCGAAGCGGTGCTGCTCGTCGATGATCACCAAACCCAGTTTCGCAAACGCGACGTCCTCGACGATCAAAGCGTGCGTTCCGACGACGACGTCGAGCTCGCCGTTTTGCAGCTGCTCGATGATGTCGTCACGCGTCTGGCGGCGCAAAGCCCCGACGAGCATCGCCGCGCGAACGCCGGCGTGCGAGAGCAGCGCACTCAAGCGAGAGAACTGCTGCGCCGCGAGGATTTCGGTCGGCGCCATGAACGCGGCCTGATAGCCGGACCGCTTCGCCAGCAAGATCGCCGCGGCGGCCACCGCGGTCTTGCCCGAGCCGACGTCGCCTTGCAGCAGCCGGTTCATCGGCGCCGCTTTCGTCATATCGGCGGCGACCTCTGCGATGATCCGCGCTTGCGCGCGCGTGGGCTCAAACGGCAACATCGCGCGCCACGCGCGCTCGAACTCTGCGCGCGCCGCCGTTGAGGCCGCGCCGGAAAAATCCGGAGCCGCCTCATGTTGACGAGCGGCACGGCGCAGCGCCGACTCGATCGCAAGCAAGAAGAACTCTTCAAAGACAAGCCGCTTGCGGGCTTTGGCGGCCTCTTCCGGGGAGCGCGGCTGGTGGATCGCGCGAATCGCCCAGCGCGCTTCGGCGAAGCCGCGCTTTTTGCTGATGCTTTGGGGCAGGATATCCAACTCTTCTCGCGCGTCGGCATCGGCGAACGTTCGCGTGAGCGCCTTGGCCGCGAGCCGGCGCAGCGTCAGGTTCGTCAACGACGCCGTCAGCGGATACACCGGCACCAGCTCGCCTTCATAACGCTCGTCTTCAGGCACCACGCGGTGACGCGAGACCATGACTTGCGGGCCGACAAGCGTGAACTCGAGGCGCCCGCGCAAGAACACATGCTGGCCCGCTTTCAACTGCGAGCCTAAATAGGGCCGGCCGAACCAGATGGCGGTGAGCGTGCCGGTGCCATCTTGAATGATGGCGGTCGTCTTCGCGCGCACGCGCCCGCGCAAACGTACGTGTTTCACGCTGACGATCGCGCCGAGGAGATTGACTTCGGCGGGCAGCGGGTCGCCCGCGGCGCGCATGGCTTGCAGCTGTCCCACCGATTGCGGAGAGCGCAAATCGTCGTAGCGGTAAGGATAATGGCGCACGAGATCGCCGACCGTCCGCACGCCGAGGCGCTCGAGCTGGTCGAGCGTCGATGGGCCGATGCCGCCGAGGACCGTGACCGGCGATGAGAGCAGCGAGGTTGCAGGCGACAGCCGGAGTCGAACCGGCGATCGGGGTTTTGCAGACCCCTGCCTTACCACTTGGCTATGTCGCCCCGAGCTGATCGCCCTCTCCGTCCCTCATGCTAGGGACAATTACGACTTCCATGTTTGCTTCTCATGTATATTTCCCGCGTAGCCACGGAGCTTTAGCTCCGTGCATATATCGCGCCGCTGCGCGATCAGTCGCCTGCGCGGGGACGGCGCGAAGAGTCGGGAATATTGAAGCTTCGCGCCTCGGGTCCGGCTGGCTCTCGCCGCCTTCCACGCCCCGCTTTCGGCGACCGCTCGCCGCAGCGGCTCACGTTGTTGCTCGTGCCTCACGGGAAACGAAGCCCGCAGCGTCAGCGGGGTACACGATTCGTAGCCACGGACCTTTAGGTCCGTGTATTGTCCCCGGGGTGTGACGACTGCATGCACGGAGCTAAAGCTCCGTGGCTACGTGAGTAGTGGCTGCCTGGCTACATGAAAAATTGGCCCAGGGGCTGGCGGCCGGGCCCAGCGAATGCACACATGACTATGCCGAACCTTCATGCCGCCGCGGCTGCGCAAGTGCTCGACACCGCCGCAGCCTCGGGCGCCGAATACGCCGATGTTCAATTCTGGCACGCCCGCGCTGAGCGCATGTTCGTCCGCAACGGCGTCGTGCGCGGCGTCTCGAGCAACGCGTCCGACGGTTACGCGGTACGGGCGCTGTATCAGGGAAGCTGGGGCTTTGCGGGAAGCGACCGCTACGACAAACAGGGCCTGGACGCAGCCGCAGCTCGCGCCGTGTCTATAGCGAAATCGAGCGCGCGCGTGAGCGACCGCATCCGGGCGATCACCCCGACCGACAAATATGTCGACACGTATGCCACCCCCGTGACCAAAGACCCCACGACCGTTTCGTTGAGCCAGCGCGCCGACCACCTGCTCGCCGCTGAAAAGAACTTGCACGTCGCCAAGAATGTGGTGGCGGGTTACGCCTACATGACGTTCTGGGTAACGGACAAAGAGTTCTATTCGAGCGCCGGCAGCGCGATCGCGCAGCGCATCGTGCAATCCGGCGCCGGCTGCGGCGCGACCGCCATCGGCAAAGACGGCGAAGCCGAAACGCGGGGAGGTCCGGGCGACTTCGGTCTTTTCCAAGCCGGCGGCTATGAGGTCGTCCAGCGCGCCGATCTCCTGAACAATGCGCCGCGCTACGGCAACGAAGCGGTGCAGCTGTGCGAGGCGCCCGTGCTGCCAACGATGACGACCGACCTCATCCTGCACGGCAACGTGCTCAATCTGCAGATGCACGAATCCATCGGGCATCCGCTTGAACTCGATCGCTCCCTTGGATGGGAGGCGAATTTCTCCGGCGTTTCCTGGGCCACCGTGGATAAAGTCGGTTCGCTCAAGTACGGCAGCGACTTGATGACCGTCTATTGCGACAACACGCTTCCGCTCGGTCTGGCCACCGTGGGCTACGACGACGAGGGCACAAAGCCCCAACGCGTCACGCTGATCGAACACGGCATCCTGCGCGCATTTCTCTCGTCGCGCGACACCGCGGCGCAGACGTCGCTGCCGCAGACCGCGTCGGTGCGCGCTCAGGACTGGGCCAGTGTTCCGATGGTGCGCATGAGCAACATCATGCTTGCACCCGGCGAAGGAAGCCTCGACTCGATCATCGCGGACACCAAGGCCGGCGTGCTCGTGGAAGGCATCCGCTCCTGGTCGATCGACGACCATCGCCTGAATTTCCAGTTCGGCCCGCAGATCGCGTGGGAGATAAAGGAGGGCAAGCGCGGCCGAATTCTGCGAAAGCCGACCTATACCGGCATCACGCCGCGCTTCTGGGCGTCGATGGATCGCGTCGCCGGCCCGGAGGAGTTTGTGGCGTGGGGGACGCCCAACTGCGGCAAAGGCGAGCCGGAGCAGGCCGGACGGACGGCGCACGCGTGCTCGCACGCGCGCTTCGCCGGCGTCAGCGTGGGGGTGCGCAGCAATGCATAGTCAAGGCGACGCGCTCGGCATCGCCGAGAAAGTCCTCAAGCTCGCCGGCGGCGCGGACCAGGCGCAAGTCATCGTGGCGGCCGCCGACAACGACTACGCGCGCTTCGCGCGCAACTACGTCACGCAGAATATCGGCAGCGACGAGACGCGCGTCGAACTCACCTACGTCAAGAGCAAGCGGCTCGGTTCCGCGTCGACGGGCGACATCTCCGACGCGAGTCTGCGTGCCCTGGTAGCGACCGCCGCGGACATCGCCTTGCGATTGCCCGCCAATCGCGAGTTCGTGTCGCTCGCTACGAAGAAGCCTATCAGCGCACCGGTCAGGGGCGTGTACGACTCGACCGCGGCGGCGACCCCGGATGACCGCGTCACCAAACTTCTGCCGGTGTTCGAGCGCATGAAGCGCTCGCAGCTCAACGCCTCCGGTTTCACGACCACGCAGCGCGGCGTCAACGCGGTCGCCAACTCGCTCGGAGTGCGCGCTTCCTACGATGCGACCTACGCGGGCATCGAGATCAAGGCGATGGCGCCGAGCACCAGCGGCTTCGCGGAGTATTTCACCCGAGACTACGCCACGCTCGATTCGGCCGAACGGGCCGAGCGCGCGGCCTCGAAGGCTACGGTGTCGGCCAATCCGGAGGACTTCCCGCCCGGCACCTACACGGTGATCCTGGAACCACCCGCGTTCGTCGATTGCCTCAACGAACTGCTGGGCGCGATGAACATCGGTCAAATGCTCGAGGAGCAAGATTCGTGGATGGTCGGGCGCATCGGCAAGCCGCTTTTCTCGCCCAACCTCACGATCGTCGATGATTGGAGCCATCCGCTGGTGGCGAACGCGCCCTTCGCCAGCGACGGCGCGCCGACGCAAAAGTTGACCCTCATCGAAGCCGGCGTGCCCAAGGCGTACGTCACCTCGACCTATCTGGCGAACAAATTCAAAATGCCGAACACGGGCCATGACGGTTACCCCACCAATGCGGTCGTGCGCCCCGGCACCAAGTCTCGCGAAGAGCTGATCGCCTCCGTCGAGCGCGGCGTGCTCATCTCGCGCACGTGGTACACGCGCTTGGTGGACGCCAAAGAATGCGTCATCACCGGGCTCACGCGCGACGGCGTGTTTCTGATCGAAAACGGCAAGCTCACCAAGACGCTCAAGAACTTCCGCTTCTACACGTCCATGGTGAAGGGGCTGGCCGACGTCGAACTGGGCGACAAACTGTATCTTGCAGAATCGGCGGACACGCCGGGCACGCTCGCCGTTCCAGACGCCAAGATCGCGAAATTCGCGCTCTCGGCGCAAGCGAGTTTCGCATGACCTCGGGGGGACCTCACATGAAACGCTCGAGCTTCTTGTGGCTATCCGCCGCGTTCGCGGCCTTCGCCGCACTATGCACGCAGACCAGATATGTAGTGTTCCGAGCGAGCGCAGCGAGCTCGGAACGCCTCGACATCACGCCTGGCCGCTGCGCCTCGGGTCGACGCCTATCGCGCTGGTCAGGCTACACGCTCGAACAAATGGCGGCGTAGCGTCGAGCGTCCCTTCGCGTGAAATACCGCGTCCTCGGCCAAACCGGCGAGCGCATCTCAATGATCGGCGTCGGTGGCTTCCATTTGAGCAAGCCGGAAGATCCCAAGCTTGCAGTCCGCATCGTGCGCACGGCGCTGGATAACGGCATCAACTTTCTCGACAACAGCTGGGACTACGCCGAGGGTGAGAGCGAGCGACGCATGGGCAAAGCTCTGCGCGACGGCTACCGCGAGAAGGCGTTCCTGATGACAAAGATCGACGGCCGCACCGCCCAGAGCGCCGCGAGCCAGCTCGAGCAGTCGTTGCAGCGCCTTCAGACCGACCACGTGGACCTCTTGCAGTTCCACGAAGTGATCCGCATGGACGAGCCCGAGCGCATCTTCGCCGCAGGCGGCGCGTTGGAAGCCGTGCTTAGGGCGCGCGAGCAGGGAAAACTGCGCTATATAGGCTTCACCGGCCATAAGAGCCCAGAGATCCACAGGCACATGCTCGAAGTCGCAGACCAGCACGGCTTCCGCTTCGATACGCTGCAAATGCCGCTCAACGTCATGGACGCGCATTATCACAGTTTCGAGCAAAGCGTGCTGCCGGTGGCGGTTCAAAAGCAAATGGGGGTTCTCGGCATGAAGCCGATGGGGGATCCATTCATTCTCGACAGTGACACGGTCAGCGCGCCGGAATGCTTGCGCTACGCCATGAGTCTGCCGGTGAGCGTGACGATCACGGGGATCGACTCCATGGCGATACTGCAGCAGGCGCTCGACGTGGTCGACAGCTTCAAGCCATTGACGCCGCAAGAACGTGCGGCGCTACTCGCGAGAACCAGCAAGGCTGCTAAGGATGGCAAATCCGAGCGCTACAAAGTGAGCCAACATTTCGATAGTACCGAGCTGCATCCCGAATGGCTCGGCTGAGCAGAGTCATTTCCAGGCTTGTTTGGCTTTTTGAAGCGCCGGTTCGAGCCGGTGCTCCTTCGCCGTAGCCTTCGTCCAGCTGTCGCCTTTGCCGCGCAGCGCTTTGAGCGCGGTCTTCATGTTGAAGCGCGCGAACTCGTCGGGCGGATCAGCCACCCGCTTACGCGCCATCGCCTCTACGTCGCGCCAGGAGAGCGGCATCGACACCGGCGCCTTTGGACGCGCCCGAACCACGTACGGAGGGACGATCGTCTTGCCTTTGCCGACCTGCACCCAGTCGATGTATACGGATCCGCGCCGGCGCTTGCCGACCGCGCGCTCCAGCGTCACATCGTCGCCGCACACGTTGCGCAGCCGGTTCGCGATCAGTTGCGCGAAGCCGCGCACGGTCTCGTAATCATACTCCGGCGCGAGCCGCAGCATGACGTGCAGCCCGCTGCCGCCCGACGTCTTCACCGCCGGCTTCATCCCCAAGCCTTCGAGCACGTCGCGCAGCGCGAGCGCGACGCGCGCCAGCGTGCCGAGCGAGCAGCCTTCCCATGGGTCGAGATCGAAGAGCGCGTAGTCGGGCGTATCCAGCGCGCCCGTCCGTGACAACCAGGCGTGCAGCGTGATGGCCGCGAGATTCGCCAAATAGGTGAGCGTCTTCGCGTCGTTGCAGATGACGTACTGGATGAAAGAGCGCTTGCCGCTTTCGGAGGCGATCTTCGCCGTTTTCACCCATGCGGGCGCTCCGCGCGGCACGTTCTTTTCGAAGAACGATTCCTTGTCGATGCCGTTCGGATAGCGCTGCAGCGTGAGCGGCCGGTCCTGCAAATGGGGCAAGAGCCACTGCGCCACGTCGTTGTAGTAGCGGATGAGGTCGCCCTTGGTGATGCCGTCGCGCGGCCAGAGCACCTTGTCGAGGTTGGTGAGCGGCACGCTTGCGCCGTCGGCGGTGCGGTTCGAAAGCCAGCGCTTTGAGCCCAGATCTTTGGCGACGTCGCGCAGCGTGCGTCCGGTGAGCACCGACTCGTCGTGGTCCTCCACCTTCCAGCGCCGGTCGGCGCCCTCGTCGTTCTCCTTGATGAGCAGCCAGGCTTTTTCTTCGGAGCGCCTGCCGCCCATGCGGACCAGCGTGAGGATGCCTTTGAGTTTTTTCCCGAAGATGCGGAACTTGATCTTGCCGGCGGCGATCATCTTCGCGGCGTTGTCGCCCTCCAGCGGCTCGTACGTCCCGGCATCCCACACGATGACTTCGCCTGCGCCGTAGTTGCCCTTTGGGATGATGCCTTCGAAGTCGTAATAGCTGAGCGGATGGTCCTCGACGTGCATGGCGAGGCGTTTGTCGGCCGGATTCAGCGACGGCCCTTTTGGTACCGCCCACGACTTGAGCACGCCCTCGGCCTCCAGCCGGAAGTCCCAATGCAGCCTAGTCGCGCGATGCTGCTGGACGACGAAGCGCAGACGGCCCGCGCGGCGCTTCTCCACTTTTCCCGCCGGTTCGGGCGTCGCCGCGAAGTCGCGCTTGCGCTTGTACTCGCGAAGCGGCGTCATGCAGGCTCTTCGCGCACGACTTGGCGCGCGTCTTTGTCGATCCGCAATCCCAAGAAAACCGGCGCACGCAGCAATCCGTCATGGGTCCATTCGGCGAACTTCACCTGCGCCACGAGCTGCGGTTTCACCCAATGGCTCTTCTTGAGCAATTCTTGCGGAAATTCGGCGAACGGGCAGCGTGACGTCGCCAACGGACGCAACTTCGCCATTACTTCGCCGAGCGTTTTTTGCGTGAAGCCCGTGCCCACCCCGCCGCAAAAGCGAAGCTTTCCCTTGTCGTACACGCCGGCCAGCAGCGCGCCGAACGCGTGACGCGAGCCCTGCGGGTCAGTCCAGCCGCCGATGACGAACTCCTGCTCGTGATGCGTCTTGATCTTCACCCAATCGTGCGAGCGGCGTTCCTGATACGGCGAGTCGCGGCGCTTGCCGACGATGCCTTCGAGACCCTGACGCTGCGCGAGCGCGAACAGTTTCTTGCCTTCGCCGATAACGTGTTTGGAGAACAGGACGCGCTTGGACTTGGACTTGATGCATGCTTTCAGACGCTTTTTTCGCTGCTCGAGCGGCAGGCTGCGCATATCACGCTTGCCGTCTTTGAGCAGGTCGAAGACCGAGAACCCGATCGTGCCCGCGTCTTCGCGCTGAGCCTCACCGTCGCGGGCGTGCCCGAAGCGGTTGCGCTCGGTCTTGAACCGCCCTTGCAGCCGTTGGAACGAAGAATGCCCGGCGGCGTCGAGACTGACGATCTCGCCGTCGACGACGATGGGCGCGCACGTGAATTCGCGCGCCAACCCGTCAAGTTCGGGAAATTTCGCGACCAGCGACAAGCCGTTGCGCGAAGTCAGCGTGACGCGGCCGTCGCGATCGATGGAGCAGATGGCGCGCACGCCATCCCATTTCAGTTCGAAAAGCCAGCCGTCGTCGTCAAATGGCTTATCCGCCAGCGTCGGCAGCATCGGGCGCGGGTCCATGCGCTCGCGCTTCGCCGCACGGCCGGCCGAATCCGCGCTTTAAGCCGCGAGTGCGCTCTCCACGTCCGCGAACAGCGGTAAGAAGCGGATAAGCCCGGTGATGTCTAAGAGCCGCCGCAGGTTTTGGTTCGTGCTCACCAAGCGAAGCCAGCCGCCGGCAGCGCGGAATTTTCGCGAGGCGTCTGCGAGCGCGCTCAGGCCGATCGAATCGATGTAACCGACCCTTTGTATGTCCAGCACCATTTCGCTGATGCCGTCGTCTTGAAGGCTGCGAAACTCTTTGCGAAGTTGCGCGACGGTGTCCAGATCGATCTCGCCTTCAAGCGCGACGACTTGCGTGCTGGAAGCATCCTTCACGGGTGACCGCGCTATCGACAAGTGCAAGAGCTGTGATTGCAGGTTCATACCTTTGGTGTGCCCCGCTTCGGACGCGGCAAAACGGGGAAGAAAGCTGTAATGAGCAAGGAGAGCAAGCCCGCGCCTAAGGTCCCCGACGTCGTTCCGTCCGCAAAAGTGGGCGTGCGCGAAGCCGCGCTCAAGAAAGAGCCCAATCCGGTTCGCCGTTTCTTGCGCATACTCGGACCTGGCCTGATCGTGGGCGCTTCCGACGACGATCCGTCCGGCATCGGCACGTACGCGGTGGCGGGAGCTTCGCTCGGTTATTCGACCCTGTGGATGGCCATCGTCACGCTGCCGATGATGTCGGCGGTGCAGTTCATCTGCGCCAGGATCGGTTTGCACACCGGCAAGGGCATTTCCACGCTTTTGCGCGAGCACTATGGGCCGTTTGTCGTCTATCCGCTTGTGATGGGCCTGGTCATCGCGAATACGGTGAACGCCGGAGCCGACATCGGCGCCATCGCAGCGGCGCTCAATCTTCTCATGCCGATACCTGCCGCACTGTTCATCATCCCTATCGGCGCCCTGATCTTGGCGTTCCAGATCTGGGGCTCGTACCGGCTCAGCGCGAACGTCTTCAAGTGGCTCACGCTCGCGCTGTTCGCATACGTCGCCTCGGCGTTTCTCGCGCGGCCGGATTGGTGGCAGGTGCTGCGCGGCAGCTTGGTGCCCAGCATTGTGCTCGACGCCGGCCATGTGACGACCATGGTGGCGATCCTCGGCACGACCATCTCGCCGTATATGTTCTTTTGGCAAGCCATCCAGGAAGTCGAAGAGGACGTGGACGCGGGGCGCCGTTTTTTATGGCAGCGCAAGGGCACGACGGACGCCGAACTGCGCTACGCCGCTTTGGATGTCAACGTCGGCATGCTCTTTTCGAACCTCGTGATGTACTTCATCATCCTCGCGACCGCCGCGACGTTGTTCAAGACGGGCCACACCCACATAGGGTCGGCGGCCGACGCCGCTCGCGCGCTCGAGCCGCTGGCCGGAAAAGCGGCCGAGATCTTGCTGGCCATCGGGCTCATCGGCGCCGGCTTCCTCGCGGTGCCGATACTCACGGGTTCGTCGGCATACGCGATGGCGAGCGTGTTCGGTTGGAAGTCCGGCCTCAGCACGCAGTTCGGCCGTGCGCCTCAGTTCTACGGCGTCATCGGGTTGTCCACGCTGGTCGGAATCCTGCTCAACTTCACGCATGTGAGCGCCTTTACCGCGCTGTACTGGACCGCGGTCATCAACGGCTGCATCGCTCCGTTCTTGCTCGCGGCGATCATGCTCGTCGCGAACAACAAGAAGATCATGGGCCCGCGCGTCAACGGACTGTGGGGGAATATCCTTGGCTGGACGACGACCGCGGCGCTTGGCGCGGCGCTCATCGCGATGCTTGCGTTGTGGGGCCGCTAGTCACTTCTTGGGTCGCGGAACCTTAGCGCCGCTCTTGCGCGCTTCCGAAAGGCCGATCGCGATCGCCTGCTCGCGGCTCTTCACCGTTTTGCCGGATCTTCCCGAATGCAGCGTGCCGCGCTTCATCTTATGCATCGCGCGCTCGACCTTCTGACCCGCTTTCGGACCGTATTTTTTGCGTTTGCGTTTCATGATGTATATTTATACCCACCTCACACGAATTTGTCGAGCCGAAAACGCCCTCGCGCGGCGAGCATCGGCTTCCACAGGTCCCCGAGCCGCTTGACGCGCGCCGGCACGTTGTCGAGCCGGAAGTCCTCGATCTCGATGCCGCGCTCGATCTCACGCCACGTCACAGGGGTGGAAACCGCCGCCTTCGGATGCGGCCGCACCGAGTAGATCGAGGCAAGCGTCTGACCCCAGGCGTTTTGGTTGTAGTCCATCAGCACGCGGCCGCGCGGTCGCGCTGCCACGCGATACTCGGCCGTGATCAATTTCGGGTACGTCTTCGCAAGCGTGTGGGACAAAGCTTTGGCGAAGGACCAAACCTGCTTCTGCACCGGACCGCGGACGATCGGCGTGTAGACGTGGATGCCGCGCGAGCCGGTGGTCTTCGCGAACGCCTGCATTCCGAGCGCTTCAAGCGCGGTGCGCACGACGAGTGCCGTCTCGCGAACGTTTGCGAACGACGCGCCGGGTCCGGGGTCGAGATCGAAGTGCACGTAGTCCGGGCGGTCGACGTCGTCGCAGCGCGAATACCATTGGTTCAGATCGATGCACCCGAGGTTCACGGTCCACAGGAGCGACGCGATGTTCTGCACCATGGGAAAATCGATGACGCTGCCCGATGAGTGCTCAATCGTGCACAACTCGAGCCAGTCGGGGTGCGGCTGCGGCACGCGCTTCATGAAGAAGAACGGCTTGCCCGCCCCATTGGGATAGCGTTTCATCACCATCGCGCGGTCGCGCAGGTGCGGCACGAGCGCGCTTGCGACGTCGGCGTAATATTGCAAGAGATCGCCCTTGGTGATGTGGAGCGCGGGCCAAAACTGTTTTTTCAGGTTGGTCACGGTGACCGAGCAACCGTCCACGCGCAAGATCGCGTCGTTCTTATCGCGTGGGATGACGACCCGGGCTGTCATGCGGCGGCGTTTTCGCAAGGGGATTGCGAAGCCCTCGATTCGAACAACAACGCATGAAGTTCTTAGGACCGGCGGGCGCGGTGGCGCTCGCTCTTTTTATGCCCTTCGGCGCCGCGTGGGCGGCGGGCAACGTCACCTGGTCCGCCGACCCCGGGCATTCCGCGGCGGAGTTCACCGTGCAGCATCTGGTCTTCACGCACGTGCGCGGATTAATAAAGGTCGTCGGCGCGAATGTCGTGGTGCCGCAGGGCAGCCACGTTCCGGTGTCGGTCGAAGCCACGCTGGACGCCGCCAGCATCAATACGCAAAACGCCGATCGCGACAAAGATCTGCGCGGCGGCGATTGGCTCGAGGTCGATCGCTATCCGACCATCACCTTTCGAAGCACCGCCATCACGCCGGGTGACGGTGACAATTTCCAAATGGCCGGTGATCTGACGATTCACGGCATCACCAAGCCCGTGACGCTCGCCGCTCATTTCGACGGACAGGGACTAGACCCGCGCGGCAATCAGCGCATGGCTTTTTCGGCGACGACGAAGATCGACCGGCGTGATTTCGGGTTGCGCTGGGCTCAGCAGACGCCCGGAGGCAGCTTGATAGCCGGCAATGACGTCAATATCTCTTTATCTGTCGAGGCGGTCGCGCGCTAGCTACAGAGAGAAAACCCACATCGTATCAGTTGGTCTGCCGCCGCCCTCCACCGCGCCGCCGGCAGGCAGATAGAGCTTGTCGCCGACCACGGCTGCGCCGGTTCCATGCCGTCCTGCCGGCAGCGGCGCAAGCGACGACCACGAGTCCGTCTTCGGATCGTAGGCTTCGTTGTCGACGAATACGCCGCCCGGCAATTCCCCGCCGATCACGAGCGCCCGCCCGGAGTAGGCCACCGCTGCGACGCCGCTGCGCCGGGTCGGCATGCGCGCTCGCTCGCGCCAAGAGTTGCTGACGGGATCGTATTCGTCGTTGAAGTCGGTGTTGTGCGCGTGCGTGTCGATGCGGCCCGCGAGCGCGTACAGTTTGCCGCCGATGGCGACGAGTCCCATATGATCGCGCCCGACCGGCAGCGCCTTGCGGGCGCTCCACGTATTGCTCGCCGGATCGTAGACCTCGTGCGCGGTAAGGCTGCTGCCGTCGTTGCCGCCCACCACGTGGATCTTCCCGTCGAGCACCGCGACGGCCGGCGCGCCGCGCTTGGTAGGCATCGGCGCGATCGCGCGCCAGCGATCGGATGTTGGATCGTACGCCTCGCACCTGGCCGTCGCGCCGCCGCTGTCAGCGAAGCCGCCGAACACATACAGCTTTCCATTATAGCCGGCCACGCCAGCGTGGTTGAGTCCCTGCGGCAGCGGCGCGAGCACCTTCCACACGTCCGACTTCGCATCGTATGCTTGCACGCTGCGTTCGCCGAAATCGCCGCCGCCGAACCCGCCGACGACATAGATCAGGCCGCCGAGTTCCCCAACGCCGTCTTCGGTGCGCGGCAGCGGCATGCGCGCCGCATCGCGCCAATGCCCGCCGTCCGCGCTCGATGCGCCGAAAAGAATGGCGGCCGATGCGGCCGCGACGACGAATCCGAGCTTCGCTCGGAACGCTACATTATGAGGCGCTGCAGGCATCGGGAAAGTTTCGGGACGACCCTGACGAACGCCCGCCGCACACATGATTCCCGATGTCGGCTCGAAGGCGCCGGATTTCGCGGTCTTCGATAGCGAGGGCGTGCAGCGGCGCCTTTCGGAGCTTGCAAGCGCCGCTAAGCGCCTGGTGCTGGTGTCCTACCGCGGACATTGGTGACCGTTCTGCCGCCGCCAGTTGGCGGAGTACCGCGATCTTGCGCCCGAGTTCGACAAGATCGGCGCGACGATCGCCGCTTTGTCCGTGGACGATCGGCCGCGCGCCGCCGCGCTCCGGCGCGAGATGCGCCTGCCGTTTGTCGTGCTGAGCGACCCCGGCCGCAAGGTCGTCGATGCTTGGGACCTGCTCAATCCCGAAATGGGCGGCATCTCCCACAACGCCACGTTCGTGATCGAACCGGACCTCACGATCTCGTTCCGATCACTCGACAGCACGGAGGAGCGCGTCCCAGCCGCGGCGATCTTCGCCTGTCTGAGCAGCGGGCGCGCGCCGAGCCGCAGCTCCATGTGGTCGCTCGCGAACTTCGGTCGCGTCGGCCTTAGCATCCTCAAACACGGCTGGCTCACCCCGCGATCTCGCTAGACGAAGAGAGGCCCGCTCGGCGGCGCCTTGCTCTGCTGTGCTGCCGAGCTCGCGTCGCTTTGCTCGGTTTTAGCGTTCGGGTTGAGGGAAACACTACCTCAGGTCCGCTCGCGGAGCGGAAAGGGGTGAGCCATGAGGACAAGCGTTTCGCTCAACGACCTCTTGGTCGACGAGCTAAAAGACTTGTATAGTGCCGAAAACCAGATGATCAAGGCGCTGCCGAAACTCGCGAGGACGGCCGAGTCGCTCGAGTTGCGCACGGCATTCGAAGAGCACCTGGAACAAACGCGCAATCAAGTCGCGCGGCTCGAGCGGATCTTCGAAAATCTCGACGCGAGCCCAAAAGGCAAGTCGTGCGCTACGATGGAGGGACTTCTCGAAGAAGGTTCGGAGCTGATGGACCAACTGGATGGAGCGGTGCTCGACGCAGGCTTGATCGGCGCTGCCCAGAAGATCGAACACTATGAGATCGCGGCCTACGCCACGGCTCGCACGCACGCCGAGGCGCTCGGCATGGACGAAGCGGTGAGGCTTCTCGAGGAGACGCTTGACGAAGAAAAGCAGGCGGACGAGCTCCTGAGTCAAATCGCCGACCAGGTGAACTAAGGGAGGGGACCGATGGGCAATCTGCTATGGACGATCATCGTCATTCTATTCGTCTTGTGGCTCTTGGGGTTTATCATACACTTCGGCGGCGGGTTGATCCACCTGCTGCTCGTCATCGCGGTGATTCTAGTCGTCATCAACCTTCTGACCGGCCGCCGCGTCGTCTAGCGCGCGTTCCTCAAGAAATGGGCGGACGATGGCGCTCAGCTGCGCTGCGTCCGCTAGGAACCCGTCGTGCCCGTGATCGCTTTGGAACTCGACGTAGTCGGCTGACGGGCCCAGCGATGCGGCCGTTGCTTTCACTTCTTCGACCGGATACAGCCAGTCCGAGGAGATTCCGACCAGCAGCGCCGGCACGCGCCACCCGGCGGGATCGAGGTCGAACAAGTCCATCGCCTTGGTGAGGTAAAGGAAGGAATCAGGATCGAGGCGCGCCGCGAGTTTATCGCCTTGATGCTCGAGGTAGCCCTCGACGTCAAAACGCGCGTCCAGCGCGGAGCCCGGATCCTCCGCCCCACGATTGCCTCGCCTGCCGTGCCGCTGCCACAACAACGCCGCGCTCTTGTACGAGAGCATGCCGATCATGCGCGCCACGCGCAGGCCCGCGCGCCCTTCGATGCGCACCGCGGCGCGCGCCGCCGAGTTCAAGCCGATGGCCATCGGCGACATGCGGCCGGTCGCACCCACGGATACCACGCCGCTCACCGCTGACGGATACGCGGCGCCCCATTGAAGCGCTTGCATGCCGCCGAGCGATCCCCCGATCGCGACGGCGATGCGATTGACGCCCAAGCGCCGCAGCGTATCGTGCTGAGCGCGCACCATGTCCTCGACGGTGACCACGGGAAAGCGCCGCCCCCAGCGCACGCCGTCCGGAGCGAGCGACGCGGGCCCGGTGGAGCCATAGCAGCCGCCGAGCGCGTTGCAGCACGCCACGCAATAGCGATCGGTGTCGAGCAGCAAGCCTGAGCCGATCAGATCGCCCCACCATTCCGCGGCGCGTGAACTCCCCGTCAGGGCATGACAGACGAGCACCACCGGCGCCTCGTCCGCAGTGCGCCCGTACATGCTGCACGCGATGTCCACGTAGGGCAAGACGCCGCCGTGCCTGAGCGCGAAGCCTTCGGGGGGTTCGATGCGGACTGTTTCGTCGCGCGGGGTCAGCGCTGTGCGGGCAAGCGTCACGAACCGGCGGCCGAAACGATTTCTCCGCGTGCGTGACCGAGCGTGACGTCTTCCCAGATCGGATAGGAGCCGCGAGCCTCGTCCAGCGCTAGTGGAACGGTGTTCATCTCCCGTATCGGTTCGGGCGCGGCAAACCGCGCCACAGAACGGCCGCCTGCGGCGAGCCATGCGGCGATGTCGGAGACGTCGCTGAGCACCGCGGAGGCGGTCGCGTCGCGCCCGGCTCCGAGTCCGGCCATGAGCACGGGACCTGTGCAGCGCCCGACGATGCGAACCACATTTTCAACGCCCTGCGGCGCCGCAAAGGGATGGTTTAAGGGAACGAACGCGGGCGTCACCGTAGCGGCGATGCCTTCTTTCTCTCTGCGCGCGTAGGCGACGAGGCGGAGGCGCGTGCCGTCGCGGCGCGCTTGCGCGAGATCGCCTTTGGAAACGTCGCTGATGCCGCGGCGAGCGATGGAGCGCCACGCCGGCCACGCTCCGAACGCGGTGGCGGCTAAGATGGCGAGCTTGAATGCGGCGTCGACGCCCTCGAGATCAGTGCTCGCATCGGCTTCTGCGAAACCGCAGCGTTGCGCTTCGCCCAGCGCGTCGGCCAATTCGGCCCCTTCTTCCATCGCGGAGAGGATGAAATTTGTCGTGCCGTTGATCACGCCGCCGACCTCGGTGATCTCGTCGACTTCCACCAGTTGACGAAGCGTCCGCACGACGGGGATAGCCCCGCCGACGGCCGCTTCGTAGCGCAGCGCGACCCCGCGCGCAGCCGCCACTGCGCTGAGGTGGGCGCCGCGCTCCGCGATCAGTGCTTTGTTGGCCGTGACGACGTGCTTGCCGTCGCGCAGCGCGCTCTCGACGTACTCGCCGGCGGGTTCGAGCCCGCCGATGCACTCCGCGATGACCGAGACTTTCGAGTCGCACATGACGTCGAGCGCGCTCGTCGTGAGGTGTGGTTTGACGCTTTGGGGAGTGCGCGGTTTCGCAAGATCACGGACCAGCACGCGAGCGAGCGAGAGCGTCAGCCCGTGCACCACCGGTCCGCGCAAAACGCGATCGGCGACGCCCCCGCCCACAACGCCGCAACCGAGCAGTCCGATGACCATTGCCGGATGCTGCTAGTGCGTCTTCACCATGTTTATGACGTCAGGGCCGATCCCGTGGATCTCGATTATCGTCACACCCTTGCTCATGGCGAAGTGGGGCAGGCCCGCGGGAATCGCGGCAAATGCGCCGGCGGCCAGCGGGTTCATCTTCGACGCATCCCATTTGCTGCCCACGCCGACCACCAACGTTCCGCTGAGCACGGTCACTTCTTCGAGTCTCGGATGGGTGTGGGGCGGGAATTTGACGCCGTCAGCGAGTTTCAATCGCGTGGCGTATTCAGCGCCGGCCTTGGCCGGATCGCCGAAGAGCACCGCGGTCTGAACACCCTTCATACCGGGGAACGGAGCCCACTTGATGCTGTCTGCCGTCACGACGGTCGGCGCAGCGCTCATGCCGGCAGCCAGCGCGGCCGCCGCGAGCACCGTTACTAAGGAAAGGCAAAAGAACAACGACACGATACGTTGCTTCATGAACGACCCCCTAAAAAGAAAATGTGGTAAGCCGGACCTGAGTCCGGCACACCACATCGATTCGACGGCGTTCGGGTTCTTCGCCTTCAGGCGGCTTGGCGACCCTCCTCGCGATCTTGCTCCTCGAGATGGCTTGCCATGTCGATGAGCACCCAATGATTTGCGGCATCGCGCTGCACGGCCGAGACGTAGCGCTCGAAGTGTTCGGCGAGATCATCGTCCGTGGCGCCGCCGCGGACCAGATCAACGAACGTATCATCCATGACGCCGCAGCGCTCGAGGAAGCCGCTATCCATCGCGCATAGCGAGACGTATTCGCCGAGCGTGCCGGCTTGCTTGGCGCGTGCTTTGTCAGCAGCGCGACCCAACCAAGCGAATCCGCCGATCAGTTCGCGGCCGCTTCGTGGGTAGTTCTTGGTCAAGTCGAGTGTACTCATATCTTTGATATACCCACTTTTCGGGTACATCTATTATGAGGAATCCGTGAGAGCCTGCGCCTTCCCAGGTCTTTCTCAAGGCCGTCGAGTTCTAATGAGATGAGGAGCAAATTGCCATACTTATGATTGAATCCACCACCCCAACTCGTCCCATCTCTTTTCCAGGTGCAGCGCTGTGGGACGCAGTGCGCAGGCGCTGGCTGCTCATCGCAGGGATCATCGCCGCCATCGCGATCGCGGTGATCGTGATCCAAAGCGTTCGCGGCGCTTCCTCGGGTCCGCGCTTTGTGACCGCCCCGGTCCAATATGGAACGATTCATTCGACGGTCGCGGAGACGGGCACCGTCAATCCGGTGAGTCAGGTCAACGTCGGCACGCAGGTGTCGGGCACGATCACGAAAATCGAGGCCGATTTCAACTCGGTGGTGCGTAAGAACCAGATCCTCGCGGTCATCGATCAAACAAGTTTCCAAGCTGCCAACGCTCAGGCGCAAGCGGCGCTCGCTCAAGCACAAGCGGGAGCCTCTGCGCAGACCAGCGGCATCTCGCAAGCGCAAGCGACTTTCCAAGCCGCGCTGGCCACCAGCCATCAAGTCGCGGCGGGCGTCGCTTCCGCGCAAGCCGAGGTCGCGAAGGCACAATCGCAAGCCACATTGGCGGAGTTGACCGTTTCGCGAGACCGCGCGCTCCTCGCACAAGGTTACATCGCGCAGAATCAAGTCGACTTGGACGCGACGAACGCCGCGGTGGCGCAGAGATCGCTCGCCGTGGCGATCGCCACGCAGAAAGCCGCGGAGGCGCAAGCGATGGCAAGCGCCGCGCAGGCGCGTGCCGCCGCCGCTCAGACGACCACCGCCGGGTTCCAAGCACAGGCCGGACAAGCGCAGGTCGCCGCGGCGACTGGACAAGTGGCGCAAAGCACGTACAATCTTGATCGCACCATCATCCGCAGCCCGATCGACGGCGTCGTGGTATCGCGCAACGTCAGCGTCGGGCAAACCGTCGCGGCTTCGTTCACGACACCGACCTTGTTCGTCATCGCTTCCAACTTGAAGGACATGCAGGTCGACGTCTCGGTCGCGGAAGCCGACGTCGGCAACGTCCGCGCGGGCGCCGCGGCGCTGATCCAAGTCCCCGCGTTTCCGAACGTCTCCTTCAAGGGAACGGTTGCGCAAGTGCGCGTCAATCCGACCGTGACCCAAAACGTGGTCACCTACGATGCCATCGTCACGGTGCACGACGACACCGCGCGGCTCATGCCGGGCATGACGGCAAACGTCAGCATCGACGTCGGTCAGCATAACCGCACGCTGCTGGTGCCGACCGCCGCGCTGCTCTATCAGTCTCGCGCCGCAGCCGGCTCGACTTCTTCTGTGTCAAGCGCCCCCGGATCTCGCGTGCAACTCACCGTGCTGCGCAACAATCGCCCGGTCCAAGTCTCGGTCGTCATCGGGCTCAGCGACGCCAATAATGTGGAGATCGCCTCGGGTGACCTCAAAAACGGCGATCGCGTGGTCACCGCCGTGCTGCAGGGCACCCAGTCACGACCGACCTCGCCGTTCTCCGGCGGCGCCGGCCGACGCGGCGGCGGCTAGGGTCAACCGTGACGAACGTAGGAAGAGCCGAAACGCCGGTCATCCGGGTCCGCGACCTCGTGAAGGTCTACCAGTTGGGATCGGAGCCGGTGGCTGCGCTCGACGGCGTGAGCGTGGACATCGCTTCGGGCGAGTTCGTCGCGGTCATGGGCCACTCGGGCTCGGGGAAATCCACGTTCATGAACCTGCTGGGATGCCTGGACAGCCCGACGTCCGGCACATATTGGTTCGAGGGCCGCGACGTCTCCGGGCTGCCGCCCGATGCGCTCGCGGACATCCGTAGCCGGCATATCGGCTTTGTTTTCCAAGGTTTCAATCTGTTGTCGCGCACGTCGGCGCTGGAGAACGTTGAGCTGCCCTTGCTGTACTCCGGCGCCCGTGCGGACGAGCGCGGCGAGCGAGCCGCTGCGGCGCTGCGGGCGGTCGGATTGGAGAACCGTTTCTCGCACGCTCCGAGTGAATTGTCCGGCGGGCAGCAACAGCGCGTGGCCATCGCGCGCGCATTGGTCAACGAACCGTCGGTGATACTGGCGGACGAGCCGACCGGCAACCTCGACTCGCGCAGCAGCCAGGAGATCTTGCAGATCTTCCGCGACTTGAACCACTCCAAAGGCATCACGATCGTGCTCGTCACGCACGAAGCCGACGTGGCGGCATGGGCCGATCGCATCATCGTCTTCAGCGACGGTAAGATCATCGAAGACCGCCAGGCTCGCTCCGCGGATATCGCGTCGTGAATTTCGCGAGTTTGGCGATCGTCGCGTGGCAGGCGCTTCATCGCAACGCGATGCGCTCGTTCCTCACCATGCTCGGCGTCATCATCGGCGTCGCCGCCGTGATCACGTCCATGGCCATCGGTGCAGGCGCTCGCGCAGCCGTGCAGCAGCAGCTCGCGCGCATCGGCAGCAATCTCATCATCGTCGAGTCGGGAAGCGTCACGACCGGCGGCGTGCGTCTTGGGGCCGGACAGCAGCAGTCGCTCAAGGCCGCGGATGCCGATGCCATCGCCCAAGTCATCCCAGAAGTCAGCGCGGTGGCCCCGCAATCGCAGACCTCGGGCCAGGCTGTGGCCGGCAACCAGAATTGGTATACCTCAGTGATCGGCTCGACGCCCGCGTGGACGACGACCAGCAACTGGACCATGGCGCAGGGCCGCTTCTTCGATCAGTCGGACCTGAACCAAACGGCGAAGGTGGCCGTGCTTGGCCAGACCGTGGCCAACAATCTGTTTCCGAACGGCCATGCTCTCGGCAGCATCGTCATCGTCAAGAACGTGCCGTTCACGGTCATCGGCGTGCTGCAATCAAAGGGCCAGAGCGGTTTTGGCCGGGACCAGGACGATCAGATCGTGGTGCCGCTGACGTCGTTCCAGTTGCGGCTCACCGGCAACAACTGGGTCAGCGAGATCATGATCTCCGCGAATAGTCCGGATGCGGTGGCGTCCATCATCACCTCGACGCAGCGCTTGCTGCGCTTGCGCCATCGCTTGGCTTCTTCTCAGGCCGACGATTTTCAGGTGCGCAATATCTCCAACATCCAACAGGCCGCCACCGCGACCGCGGGCATTCAGTCATTATTGTTGGCGATCGTGGCGACCGTGTCGCTGGTGGTCGGCGGCATCGGCATCATGAACATCATGCTCGTGTCGGTCACGGAGCGCACGCGCGAGATCGGCATTCGCATGGCAGTGGGCGCGAAGCAGCGTGATATCATGTGGCAGTTCCTGGTGGAGGCGGTGACGTTGGCATGCGCCGGCGGCATCATCGGCATCCTCACAGGGCTTGCCGTCTCAGGACTGACGTCGCATTTTGCGGGCTGGTCACTGCTCATCCCGCCGATGGCTATCGTGCTGGCGTTCGGATTCTCCGCGCTGATCGGCATCTCGTTCGGCTTCTATCCCGCGCGCCGAGCCGCGTTGCTCAACCCGATCGAAGCCCTCCGCCACGAATAGAACCAACCCCGAGTGTAGTGCCGGGGCTTTAGCCCCGGTAATTGGAGCATTGCTGTGGAGCAGGACCTTTAGGTCCTGCTGACTCCCCGTGTAGTATCGGACCTTTAGGTCCGGTGCCCGGCGGCGGGATCTAAAGATCCCGCTCCACTCCTTTTTCGGGATCTAAAGATCCCGCTCCACACCTTCCCCGGGGCTAAAGCCCCGGCACTACATAGACTTCCGTCAGTGCACCGCGATGCCGCCCACGCAACCGGAAGTCGTGATATTGGCATCGACGAACTTGACCGGCGCGAGCGTGGAAGTGAACGCTTGCGTTGCGGTCGGCCATTCATACACTCCGAAACCCCCAACCCCGCCGCAGTCGCCGTCGTAAAGATTGCCGGCGCCGTCGAAGGTGAGTTGCGACGGGAAAGCGCTTGCGCCCATCCCGGTGCCGTCGGTCACATCCGGCGTTGCACCGGAGGTCGGACCGGCGATTGCCGCAGCGACGGTCGCAGCGTTCCATCGCACGATGCCGATATTCTCACTGCCGGCGTAAAGGTTCCCCGCGGCGTCGACCGCTATGCCCTCGGGGCGTATCGCTCCATCGAGGGTCACGCGAGAAAGCTGTCCGTTCGTGAAACCGGAGCCTTTGAGAAAGATCGTGATCGCTGCGGTACCGATGGAAACGCCTTCGTTGGCGACGTAGAGGTTGCCGGCGGCATCGAATGCGGCGCCCTCCGGAAAATTGAGGTTATTGGTCAGCGTGATGGCCGGTGTGATGTTCGCATTTCCGGTGAAGGGCCCGACATACTCCTGCATCTTGTTGCCGCTGTTGCCGCAGATCCACATGTTACCGGACGCATCGAACGAGATCCCAAACGCGCCGGTAATGCCGGTGAGCGTCAGGATGAACGCGGCCGAGCTCGTGGACGTGACCGGCGGATTGAAGGCGGACACGGTGTTGGGCGGCGCACCCGCGTTGAAGTTCACAGCGAAAAGCCGCCCCGCGGAATCGGTGGCCACGTTATAGGCTTCCGACAGCCCGGTCCCCGACGAGTTCGACAAGATAGCGAATGGGACATTGCTGCCGGTGACGGGCGCGGTGATAGCTTCGAGAGCCGGCGGCGATGGTGAGCCGCCAAAGTAGACCGTGTAGTAGACCACGTGCGGAGGCAGGCCGAAGGTGGTCGAACCCGTGTTGCAGCCTACCACGCCGACCACCACAGCCGCGATTGCAAAACCGACGAGACCCTTCATTTCAGGCTCCTTGCGGGCTTATGGAAAACTCTGTGCCCCAGGCTTTCGCATTTCCCGAGAGCACGCGCATCGCCCTGGCGTTCGCTGGTCACACGAATCTCAGGAAGGTTGAATTGACACCGGGCCGAAGCTCGCGCTAGAATTGCGCTAAGAATCTGCCGGGACGCGTGTCGGACGGGGGTGCACTGTCGTGCTCGAAGTCGGTCGGCGGGATTTCCTCAAATTAGCGGGCTTTGGCATCGGGACGGCCGGACTCACGGCGCTTGGTTTCGATAAGGCCAAAGCCGAAACGCTCAAGCAAAGCTTCCGCATCGAAGGGGCCACTGAGGCCCATTCCCTCTGCCCGTATTGCGCGGTGGGCTGCTCGCTCATCGCCTACACAAAGACCGGCGCCGACGGCAAGCGTCAGCTGCTCCAGATCGAAGGCGACCCGGACAGCCCGGTGAACGAGGGCCGGCTGTGTCCCAAAGGCGCCACCGCCATGCAATTGGCCGTGGCCGCCCGGCGCGTGGACACGCCCCAATACCGCGCCCCCGGCGCGACGGCATGGCAGGACATTTCGTGGGACGACCTGATGGACAAACTCGCGCACCGCGTCAAGGCAGCGCGCGACGCCACTTTCGTGGCGGTAGACAAAAAGGGCAACACGGTCAACCGCACCGACGGCCTCGCCTTCGCCGGCGGCGCGGCCTTCTCGAGCGAAGAGGGCTACTACGCCACCAAAATGATGCGCGGCCTCGGGGTCGTGCATCTGGAGCAGCAGGCCAGGGTCTGACACGGTCCCACGGTGGCCAGTTTGGCCGCCTGCTTCGGTCGAGGCGCCATGACCAACCATTGGCGCGACATCAAGAACACCGATCTCATCCTGATCAACGGCGCGAACCCGGCTGAGGCGCACCCGGTCGGCTTCCAGTGGTTCATACGCGCCAAACTGGATCGCGGTGCGAAGATCATCCACGCCGATCCGCGTTTCACCCGCACCTCCGCCCTCGCCGACATGTACGTGCGCATGCGCACGGGCACCGACGCCGCCTATTTCGGCGGGCTCATCAATTATGTGCTGAAGAACAAACTGTACCACGAAGACTACGTGCGCAACTACACCAACGCGTCCTTCCTCATCAATAAGGACTTCGCGTTCACCGACGGCTTGTTCAGCGGTTACGATCCGGACAAGCGCCAGTACAAGTTCGACACCTGGACGTACCAATTGGACGCGGACAAATTCGCCCTGCGCGACATGACGTTGCAAGACCCGCAGTGCGTGCTGCAGTTGATGGCCAAGCACTTCTCGCGCTACACGCCGGAGATGGTATCGAGCATCACGGGCATCACCGTGCCGCAGTTCTTGGAAGTCGCCAAACTCGTCGGCGAGATGGGCAAGCCCGACAAGGTCATGACGATCGTGTATGCCGTCGGCCTCACCCACCATACCACGGGCGGCCAGTTGATCCGGTCGGGCGCGGTCTTGCAATTGCTGCTGGGCAACATCGGACGGCCGGGCGGCGGCATGAACGCCGAGCGCGGTCACGCCAACATCCAGGGCAACACCGACCACGCGATCTCTTGGGAGATATTGCCCGGCTACCTCAAGATCCCGGCCCCGGGTCAGACCGACGTCGACGACTATGTGGATAAGAGCGCTTCCAAGAAATTGCATCCCAACGCTTGGAACTTCTTTGGGACCAACTACAAGAAGTTCATGGTGTCGCTGCTCAAGGCATGGTACGGCGATGCGGCGACCGCCAAGAACGGCTTCGCGTTTGATTGGATCCCGAAGCCGGATGGCAACGCGTCGTGGATGGTCATCCATGACAAGGCGTTCCAGGGCAAGATGCACGGGCTCATCTTGTCGGGCATGACGGCCTCGAGCATCGGGCCGGACTCCAACCGCGTCATGCAAGGCTTGGGCAAACTGAAATGGCTTGCCGTCATGGACGCGTTCCCGACCACGAGTTCGGAGTTCTGGCACGCGCCGGGGGCGGACCCTGCAGCGATTCAGACCGAAGTCTTCATGATCCCGACGACGCACTGGATCGAGAAGGACGGCTCGTTCGTCAATAGCGGGCGCTGGTCGCAGTGGAAAGACCAGGTCATCGAGCCGCAAGGCCAGGCGCGCCACGACCATTGGATCCTTGCCGAGCTGTTCGATCGCGTCAAGAAGCTCTATCAAAAGGAAGGCGGCAAGTTCCCGGACCCGATCATGGCGCTCACGCACGCCTACAAAGATCCGCTCAAACCGGAACTCGACGAGATCGCGCGCGAGATCAACGGCAAGGACCTGACCACCGGCAAGCAGATGGCGACGTTCGCCAAGTTGATGGACGATGGCACGACGACCGCCGGCGACTGGATATACGTCGGCAGTTACACCGACAAGGGCAACATGATGAAGCGCCGCAAAGGCGTACAGGACCCCGCTAAGAACGACCCGACCGGCATGGGCTTCTACGGCGAGTGGGCGTGGAGCTGGCCGCTCAACCGGCGCGTGCTCTACAACCGCGCGTCGGCCGATATGGCCGGCAAGCCGTGGGATCCCAAGCGTCCGGGCATCAAGTGGAACGGCGCCAAATGGGTCGGTGACGTGCCCGACTACCCGCCGAAGATGGACCCGGCGGACCCCAAGGCGTGGCTGCCCTTCATCATGACCGGCGAAGGCACCGGCCGGCTTTTCTCGGGCAGCTCGCTGCTCGACGGGCCGTTCCCCGAGCACTACGAGCCGATGGAATCGCCCGTGCTCAACCCGCTGCATCAAAAGCAGTCGGAATCGCCGGTCGCGTTCATCTATAAAGGCACGAAGAAGAGCTTCGGCAAGGTCGATGAGTTCCCGTACGTCGCGACGACGTACCGGCTGACCGAGCACGAGCATTACGTCACGCAAAACGTGCCGCTGCTCGTGGGTCTGCAGCCGGAAGCTTTCGTCGAGGTGCCCTCGGAACTCGCGAAAGAGAAGAACATCCAGAACGGCGATCGCGTGCGCGTGTGGTCGAAACGCGGAAAGATCGAGACGCTCGCGGTCGTGACCCCGCGGCTTGGCCCGCTCATGATCGCCGGCAAGAAAGTTTATCAGATCGGCATCCCGATCCACTGGGGCTTCGTCGGCATCAAGACGGGAGACCACTGGCTCGCCAACGCGTTGACGCCGTTCGTCGGTGAAGCGACGACGCGCACGCCCGAGTTCAAGGCCTTCCTCGTGAATATCGCGAGGCTCGGATGATACAACAAACCACGCAACTGAGCGATGGCCGGCGGCTGCGCAGTCAGGCGCTGCGCGAACGCTATCCGTTCGCGGCAGAAATGCTGACGCTCTACGAAGCGCTCCTCGACGCTCAGCTGAATTGTGGTATACCGGACTTCACCTCTGGCGCGACGGCTTCCGCGATCGCCGTGTACGCGGCCGAAGAAATGATGCCGCGCGTGGTGGAAGCCACAGCGGCCCATGGGCCTGCGCATCTCGCCGCGGCGGTGAGCGAGCGCTTCGCGCTTGGCGGACTGGTCGACATCACCGCGCGCTGGCTGACGGATGATGAGCTTTCACCGCTGGACCGCTACCTCGCCCGCGCGGCCACGCAACCCGTGCTCGAGGCGTTGGGCGGCGCGGCGTCGATCTGGCCGGAACAACCGGAAGACGAACGGCGCTGTCCTGTCTGCGGAGGTCTTCCGCAATTGGCCTACTTCGAGGTCTCCGGCGAAGCGCTCGTAACCGGACCTCGCCGTCTGCTGTGCGCGCGCTGCTCCAACGTCTGGACGGCGCAGCGCCTCACCTGCATTTCGTGCGGCGAACAGTCGTCTGAGCGTTTGCCCGTCTTCCGCGAAAAGGACAACTTCCCGCACGTCCGCGTCGACGGATGCGAGACGTGCAAGCGCTATGTGCTCACCATCGATCTCTTAAAGGATATCCGAGCCGTCCCCGTCGTTGACGAACTCGCGGCGCTGCCGCTTGACCTCTACGCGCAGGAACGCGGCCTGACCAAAATCATGCCGAACGTTCTGGGGAACTGATCATGGCAAAACAGGTCGGCTTCTTGACCGACGTCAGTCTTTGCATCGGCTGCAAGGCATGCGAGGTCGCATGCAAAGAGTGGAATCAGCTTGCCGGCAACGAGCCTGCCTTCAAGGAAGGGCTCGACAATACCGGAGACCTCGACGCCGAGAATTGGCGCCACGTCAAGTTCATCGAGCAAGAGACGCCGGAGAATCCCAACAAGCCGGTCATGCTGCACATGATGAGCGACGTGTGCAAGCATTGCGCGGATGCGCCGTGCCTCAACGTGTGCCCCACGAACGCGATCGTGCGCACGGAATTCGACACCGTCTACATCAAGCAGGACACGTGCAACGGATGCCGCGACTGCATCTCGGCGTGCCCGTACAGCGTCATCGGCTTCAGCAAGGCGACCGGCACGGTGCACAAGTGCACGTTCTGCTACGACCGCCTGCAAGCGGATTTGAAACCCGCCTGCGCCACGGCGTGCCCGACTCAATCCATCAAGTTCGGCGACTTGGCCGACATGCGCGCCGAAGGGGTGGCGCGAGCCGAGACTCTCAGAGCCCAGGGCCACGAAAAGGCGCAAGTCTACGGCGACAAAGAGTACGGCGGCCTGCACTCCGTGTTCGTGCTGATGGACAAGCCCGAGGTCTACGGCTTGCCGAACGCCGCCAACGCGGTGACGTTGAACAAAGGCAACAAGCCCGGCTACTTTGGGATGCTCGCCACGGCGGTGATCGGAGCGATCGTCGGGCTGGTCGCGCTGCGCAACAACGGCATGCGCAAGGACAAACAAGCCCAATGATGCCCGAGCATTTCGTCCGGCCGCCCGATTGGGGCTGGTGGATCCTGCTCTACTTCTTCTTTGGCGGACTCAGCGGCGGATCGTACACGCTCGGGACGCTGCTGCGGCTGCGCGGATCGGCGCAAGACTCCGGCGTTGCGCGCACGGCGTTTATCGTCAGCTTTGTCACCCTGATCCTGTGCCCCATCTTCCTGACCATTGATCTCGGCAGACCAGATCGCTTCTCGCACATGCTCTTCGGCGACAACGGCATCATGTTCAAAGCGTGGTCGCCGATGTCGGTGGGCGCGTGGGCTCTGCTCATCTTCGGCATCTTCTCGTTCTTCTCGTTCCTCGAATCGCTCGAGCAGGACGGCAAGCTGAAAACTCGCGTCTTCTCCGGATTGCTCGGCGGCGCGTTCGGCAAGCTGTTCATGCTCGTGGGCTCGGCTTTCGGCTTGTATATCGCAGGCTACACCGGCGTATTGCTCAGCGTCAGCAGCCAGCCTGTGTGGAGCGACACCTGGATGCTCGGCGCGCTGTTCATCGCTTCGGCGCTCTCGGGCGCCGCGGCCGCGATCGCGTTAGCGGCGCCCAAGCGCGCGGACGCTGCCGCATCGGAAGACACGGTTCACCGGCTGGCCAGCGCCGACAGCGGCTTCATCGTCTTGGAATTGATCGTGCTGGCGTTGTTCCTCATCACGCTCGGCAGCGTGGCGGCACCGGTGATCGGCGGCGGCTACGGGATCCTGTTCTGGGTCGGGGCGGTGGCGCTCGGCATGCTCGTGCCGCTCATCGCGCACTGGTTCGCGCGCAGCACGTCGCCGGCTTTGATATTCTCACTCGTGCTGCTGGGCAACCTGGCCCTGCGCGCAGTCATCATCTTCGCCCCGCAAAGCTAGCTTTGCAGGCTCGTTTGGGCCTGCAGGACGCGGCTGAGTTGGTCGCGGTCGACCGGCCTGCCGAACAAGTAGCCTTGCATGAGATCGCAACGCTCCTGTTCGAGGAACGTGGCTTGTTCTTCTAGCTCGATGCCCTCGCCGACGACCGCCATGCCGAGGCCGTGCCCCAGTCCGATCACGGCACGCGCGATCATGTTGGATTCCATGCGCGTGCCGATGTCCTTGACGAACGAGCGGTCGAGCTTCAAGTGCGACGCGTTGTACTGCGTCAGATACGCGAGCGAGCTGTAGCCCGTGCCGAAATCGTCGATCGCGACGTTGGCACCCATGGCGCGCAGCTCGTTGACGACTTCGACGGTCTTCTCGGGCTTGCTCATCGCCTCGCTCTCGGTGATCTCAAACGTCAACTTGGAGAGATTGATGCCTGTCGGGTCGACGATGCGCTTGATCCTCTTGGTGAAATCTTTCTGCACGAACTGACGGCCGGAAAGATTGAGGGCCATGCCGAGATCCAAATATCCCTCGCTCTCGAACTCGCGAATCGTCGTGCATACCTGATGCAGCACCCACTCGCCGATTGGCTCGATCAGTCCGGTGTCGACTGCGATGCCGAGGAAGCGGGCCGGCGCCAGCAAGCCATGTCTCGGATGCTGCCAGCGCAAGAGCGCTTCAACGGAGTCGAACTCGCGCGTACCGCTCCGTACGATGGGCTGGAACACCAAACGCAGTTCGTCCCTGTCGAGCGCTTGGCGAAGGTCGTGCTCGATCTCCAGATGTTCTAGGGCCTCGGAGTGCATGGATTGCGCGAAGAAGCGGAATGTGTCGCGGCCAATCTCTTTGGCCTTGTACATCGCCGCGTCGGCATTGCGCAGCATCGTTTCCGCGTCGGTGCCATCGAAGGGGTAGACGCTGACGCCGATGCTGACCGAGAGTTGGAACTTGCGCTCACCCAGTTCAAAAGGCTGACGGCATGTCTCCATAATGCGTTCAACGGCAGGAGTGATGTTGTCGACCGAGCCCGCATCCGAGAGGACCACGATGAATTCGTCCCCACCTGATCGCGCGACGGTGTCTTCTTGGCGCACGCTGCTCACCAAGCGGCCCGCGAGCGTGACGAGCACCTCGTCGCCGGCGCCGTGCCCCATCGTGTCGTTGATGCTCTTGAAATGGTCCACGTCGAGGAAGAGCAGCGCCACGTGGTCACTGCGCCGGGCCGCAAGAGCGATCGCCTTCTCCAAGCTGCGGCGCAGCAAGAGGCGATTGGGCAGATCGGTCAGAGGATCGTGGACCGCGAGGTAGCCCAGCCGCTCTTCGGCTCGCCGCTGGTCGGACATGTCGGTGATGGACACCACCACGCCGTTGAGTTTGCCGGAGTGGTCGTAGACCGGCGCGGCTGCGCCCGACACGATGACGCGCGGACGCGTCGGCGTCTGGATGATGAACTCCTGATGGGGCGTGGCCTTGCCGGTGGAAAGCGCGCGCGTCAGAATGCCCTCGGTCGGCGGCATCGGCTCGCCGGTGATCTTGAAGAATTTCCAGGTCGACGGAAGTCCTTTCACGCCGATGGTGCGCTGCAGATCCACGCCGGCGATCGCGGCGGCCGCGCTGTTGGCTTGCCGAATCGTGCGATCGGCGGTGAAGAACAGCAGCCCTTCGCTTGCGCACTCGAATATACGGCTCAGTTTGTCCTCGCTCAGGTGCAACTCGCGCCTGGCCCTCAGCACTCCGATCGCCATGCTTAATTGGCCCGCGATCGCGCCGGCGAACAACGCTATGTGTTCTGCCGGGATTGCCTTTGCCGGCACGGCCAAGAGCAATCCGACGAGTTGCTCGGCGATCCGCAGGGGCACGACCAACGCCGAGTCCAGCGATGCGGCGCGAAGCACGCTCTGAGCGGGTCCCTTTCCTTTAGCTCGCAGCGCTTTTGCAATTTTCACACGGCTGATGCTCTGCATCAAGCCCGCGTCGTGGACTGATTTGATCAACGCGGCCTTGTTCGCGAAGCCGTACTGGGCCAGGAGCTCGGAGTCGCCCTTCTCGTCGCGACTGAAGAGAGCCGCTTTGACGATGCCGCCCGAGCTGAGGCATTCCTCGAATGACTCGCTTGGTAATGCCGTGACGTCGGGATCCATCAGCCGTGCAGCGCATTGACCAAGCGCCGACAACTCGGCCTCGCGCAGCGACAAACGCTTCAGAAGGTCGGCGTTGAGGCCGGGGGGTCGCTTGCCGCGCTTGACGACTCGTCGAGCGCCGGGCGCTCTCATCCCCGTTTCCTCGGCGCTCTTCGCTCTCCAATACGTTCACCGGCACGACGCTGCCGGATAAGGCCCAGGGCGAGGGCGATGGCTTCGGAGACCAGTTCGATGAAGTGGTCGTAGTACTCGTCCACCGGTTGCATGGGCACCGTCACCAACGCGCCTGCCAGCGAGCCTTCGAGCAGCAACGGCGTCACCGTCATGCGCGCGCAGCCGGCGCCGCGCATCACCGCGGCGTCCGCGCCCTTAGCTCCCTCGGCCTTCAGCGTCGTCGGGCCGCTGCGGCGTGCGAGCTTCGACAGAAGATCCGGGTGGTTGAAGAACGTCGCGAGACCGGCGCGTTTTCCGATCGGACCGAAGCGCGTGGTCAGCTCAAAAGAGTCGCCGCGAGAGAGCGCAAAAATGGCGCCTGATTCGATGCGTGCCGCGGTCATGCAGTCGGCCGCCAGGGCATCGGGAATCGCTTTTGCCTTGGTCGTCGTGACGAGCTTGGCGGCGCCCGCCAAAAACGCGAATCGGATCTCTTGAACGGCAAGGCGGCGTATGAGGCGGGCGTTCAACTCGGCTTGCAACTCGGCTTGGCGCAGCTTCCTCGCCGAAAAATCGCTCAGCTCGATCGGTTTGTCTGGAGCGCGCGCCCTGGATCCAGGCGACGTGATCGCACGAGCGACGGCGTTCACCAATCCTTGAGACTGCGTAGAGCGGACCACGAGCTCGCTTGCCCCTGCCCTCTTTGCGAGGTCTTGGTCCTCCGGGTCACCGATGACGGCGGAGTACAACAGCACGGGGATGTGCGAGAGTTTGGGATCGCGGAGCACGGCCTCGCACAAACCGAGCCCGTCAAGCCCGGGCATGAAGACATCCGAGACGACGGCTTGCGAAGGTTTCTCGCGCAAAGATTTGAGAGCCTCGAGTCCGTTGGCCGCCCCGCGGGTCGCAAACCCGGCGGCCTCGAGGCTGAAGCGCGTGAGCTTCAACTGGAGCGGGTTGTCGTCCACCACGAGGATGGTCTTCGCGCCGGCCACCACCCCGGCGAAGCCAAAGGAATGGGGTAGGTAGGTGCGCACGACCTCGATGAGCCGCGCGATTTCGACGGGCTTGGCCAAGAAGTCGACAAAGCCGACCTGCACGGCCTTCGCGAGGTCGAGCGCCGGCTGCAACCCGGACATCGCCACAACCGGCAGGCGATCGCCGCCAGGAATGGCGCGATAGTCGCGTGCGAGTTGAATAGCGTCCGTGTCCTCGATCATGAGATCTTGGATGATGAGGTCCGGCAGGGATAACCGAGCGAGGGCCAGAGCTGTGGCTCCGCTGGATGCTTCCTTGACCAAAAAGCCTTCCTTCTCGAGCGCGATCCGGCAGAGCTTCCGGACGATAGCGTTCCCCTCGACCAGGAGGATGGTCGACGGCGCTGTTGTCTTCGCTTGCGACGCCACGTTAACTCGCCCCGGGCCCTTCAACGGGGCCCAGCGTCGCGATGACCTCGCGCTGCGTCTCTTCGATGGTCGCGAGCAGTTGCCGGCCGCTCTTCAAGATATCGTCCAAAAACTCGCGTTGCTGATCCGTCAATGGCCCGGCCTTGCCATCGCGCAGCAGCTGGGCGAAACCGATGACGGGACCGAGCGGCGAACGCAAGTCGTGGAACATCTTGTGCAAGGATGCTCGGAGATCGGCCGTGCTATGACTCACGACCCTCACCTTTAGTGTTGGATCGCAGAGCGGCGGGCAAGTACTCGTCGACCTCCGCGACAAAACGCTGCGGAACGATCGGTTTTGAGATGTAGCCGTCGAAGCCGGCGGCGAGCGCATGCTCTCGGTCGCCCACCATGGCGGCCGCGGTCACCGCGATCAAACGCAGTTTCTGCGTCGCAGGATCCGTTTTCACGCGCCGCGCCATTTCATACCCGTCGATGCCGGGCATGCGGACGTCGGTCAGCACGAGGTCGAACGATCCGGCCTTGATCGCAGCGACGCCGGCCAGACCATCCATCACAGAGGTGGTGCTGTGGCCGAACGCCTGGAGCAGATACGTCATAAGATGCAGGTTCGCCTGATTGTCTTCGACGATCAAAATTCTGGCCGGCATCAGCGCTTACCGGTGATCGTCAACACGAACCTCGACCCTTTGCCGAACTCGCTCGTGAAATGTATTTGGCCTCCCAGCAGCAAGGCGAGCTTGAGGCTCAGGTACAGCCCCAAACCGACGCCACCGAAACGGCGCGTGCTGGACGGATCGACCTGCTCGAAAACTTGGAAGAGCCTCGCTTGGTCTTCCTTCTTGATGCCCACACCGGTGTCCGACACCGAAAGATCGACGAGCAGGCTTCCATTCACGCGTCTTTCTGCCAGCGCGAGTCCGACCGAGCCCTTCTGGGTGAATTTGATCGCGTTGTTGGTGAGGTTGATCAGTATCTGACGCACGGCTCGCCGGTCGGTGACGATCGGCGTGATCACTTCCGGCAAGCGTGCCGAGAGTTGCAGGCCCTTCGCTTCGGCTTGCGAGCGCAGCGAACTGGCAACCTCGGCGATCACATCCCGCAGCACGACCGGTTGGAGATCGAGTTCCACCTTGCCGGACTCGATCTTGGCGAGGTCGAGAATGTCGCTGATCAACGAGAGCAAGTGCTGCGCGCTCGAATCGATGGTCCGCAACTGCCGCTCCTGCTCCGCGCTCAATGGGCCGGGTAGCTTCATGAGCAACGTGCCGGTGAAACCGATGATCGCGTTGAGCGGGCTTCGCAATTCGTGGCTCATCGAAGCCAGGAACGTGTCCTTCGCGAGATTCGCGCGCTCGAGTTCCACGTTCTTCTGCTGGAGCGCGTGCTCGACGCGCTTGCGATCCGTGATATCGCGAATAGCGGTTGAGACGATGGTGCCGTCCGCGGTTTCAATCGGGCTCAGGCTGACCTCAACGGGGAACTCGCTGCCGTCCTTGCGCACCCCGTACAGCTCCAAGCCGGTGCCCATCGGCCGAGGGTGGGGATCTCCGAAAAAACCGGTGCGGTGTGCCTGATGCTTATCGTCGAAGCGCTGCGGGACCAGCGTCTCGACTTTTTGCCCGAGCAGCTCGTCGCGCCGATATCCGAAGATCCTCTCCGCTTGCGCGTTGACGAGCACGATGAGACCGCCACGGTCGACCATGAGCATCGCATCAGGAGCAGAGTCGAGCACGGCGACAACGGATTCGTCGAGGACCTGAGCGCGAAGGGGCGTCACGTTGGTACTAGTCCTGCCCGCCAAGAAACGAGTCTCAAAGGCATGTCCGACCTATGCCCACCGGTCGCTACTCTTCATTGTAGCACCGAGCCAAGCGCCGGGCCTGATACCTATGTACCAGGCGTCGCCTACTGCCATTCTCGGCATTTTCAGCCTTTGTTCTTAGCCGCGACCACAGCTCACAGGCCGCCTCGCTTCCAAAAAGGGGTTTCTCAGAATGAAGACGGCCTTAATGGTAGCCTATCAAGAAAGGCGCTCGTGGCCATCGGTGAACTCCGCAATGTTAAGCCGCTCGCCGGCCCACGCCCGCGGGTCAGAAAGCTGTGGGGAACTCCCCGGCGGCTATTTTCGTCGCTATCTCGATCCGCGACTTCAGGCCGGTCTTGCTGAGAATAACCGACACGTGCAGCTCGATGGTGCGCCGGCTGACATGCAGGTCCTTGGCGATGTCGCCATTGGTCTTGCCACGCGCGATGAGGTGGGCGACCGCCGTTTCGCGTGGCGTCAGGAAGTTCTTCGGCGGGGTCTTGCGCCCGGGCCGTAACCCAAGTGATCGCGCGGCCGCCCGCCCCCGGTCGGCGGCTGAATGCGCTTCCATCGCTTCGAACTCGTTGATCGCGGCGACGATCGTCTGCCGGCTGATCAAACCGAGGCCGGCTTCCAGTCGAAGGTAGGCTCTCCAATACGGGTGTTGGCGCGCATCCGCAGCGCCCAAGAGTCGGGCGCAGCCCACAGCAAGATTGCCGTCGAAGCGCTTTTGCCAGGCCTCGGCTTCGGCGAAGAGCGGATCCGCGACGCCCCACCCCCGCGCCTTCACGAGGCGAAGCCGCTCAAGGGCGGCGAGACCTTCTTCGGGCAATCCGAGCCGGTAACTGGTGCGCACGAGCCCGGCGAGCGCCCGGATCTCATGCGCCTCTAGCTCGTCGCCGCCATGTCTTCCCTCCAGCGCTTCTTCGTATGAGGCGTGTGCGGCTTCAAAGTTCTCTTGGATCTCGCTGACGCTTCCGGCGGTGTAGGCGATGGCGCGCCGCCACGTCGGGGGCGGCTCGAGCGATGCGGCCTCGCGCAGACTCGCTTCCGCGCTCTCGTAGTCGCCTAGGAAGGCGTTGAGAAATGCTTGCGCGCACAGCGAACGGCACAGGTACACGACGTTGCCGCGATCCAGCATCTTTGACGCGCTGATGTTCAGTCCCAGCGCTTCGCGAAGGCGCCCGCCATCAGACGAAACGCTGGCGAGGTTGGATTGAAGCAGGGCAGTGATCGCCCGCGGCACTGGTCCGACGACTTGCAGCCCACGGCGGCACCAGCGTTCGTACGCTTCGGTGTCGCCGACCAGATCGCACAGGAAGCAAAGCTTGGTGCACGTCTGCGCCACTTCGTTGTCGAGCCGCAGCGCGGCGGCTTGCTCCACGACCTTTTCCAGGATGGCGATGCCCTCGCGCGGAGTCTTCATACGTCCGACCACCACGCCGAGCCACGCCTGCAAGCGCAGCATTTCTCGAGCCGCAGGAGCCGGGCTGCGCAAGCTTAGGCCCTCTTTCAAAACCGTGCGCGCGCGCTCCAACTCACCGCGACGTTCTCGGGCGGAACCGAGCGCGCACAGCAGCCTGGGGAGTAAGCCGCTATCGGCGGGGCGCGCTTCGGCGATGGCGCTTTCAAGCAGTGCGACCGCGGTCGTGTCGTCTTGTGCGTCAAACCAAATCGTTTCCGCGTGGCGTCCGTGGACGAGCGCCTGCACCTTCGCGGAACGGCCATCGGCTTCGGCGTCGAAAACAGCCATCGCCAGGGCCGCTTCCTCGCGCCGGCCAAGCGCGTAGAGCGCGATCGCCGCGCCGCCCTGGGCCTCCCACTTCTCAGCTTCACCGGGACTCAAGTCTCGCGCGCACACGAAGGCGTTGAGCGCTTCACGAGGTGCGTCGCGGTCAAGGCATTGCCAGCCGATGCGAATGTTGAGCGCGGCGGCTTCCGCAAAGCGGGCGGCGCTCTCGAGGTGCCGGGCGCGCACCCGCTCGTCGTCGGATTGAGCCGCGAGCGCCGAGTGGCGCGCGACGCGCTCCTGTTCGTTCATCATCTCGTAGCGGGCGTCGCGCAAGAGCGTGTGGCGGAAGGCGAGGCCGCCCGGCGAGCGGCGCACGACGCGCGCCTCGATCAAGGTCGAAGCATGCGCTTTGATCGTGCCGACGGAGAGCCCGGCGAGTCTGGCGAGCCTTTCAAGGGGCAGCGGCTCGACGTTCGCCGCCAGCCAACCCGCGACGTTCAGCGCTCCTTCGGAGAGGATTTGGAAGCGCTCTGCGAGCGCTCTGCGAAGGTCGGGCGCGACGTCGCCGCCTTCCAGCGAGCGGTTATGCAGCACGAGTTCCGCGTAGAGAGGATTGCCGCCGGTGAGCGCGTGCAGGCGCGAAGCCGCGGCTTCATCGAGGCGAGCTTCCGGAGCTAGATGCGATGCGAGTTCGTAGAGGTGTTCGGGCGCGAGGCCGTCGACGTCGAAGCGCGTGGTAAGCTCCGCCCGCTCGAGGTCATTCGCCGTCTTGTCGACGTCGTGATTGCCGAGCCGGCTCGCGGCGTGCCAGTGGATCGGCAGATCTTGGAGACGGTCGACCAGAAAGTGGAGCGCCTCCAAGCTGGCCGCGTCGGCCCAGTGGAGATCGTCGATCTGAACGACCAGCGGACCGCTTTGCAGCGCGATTTCCAAAACATCGCGGATATAGGCGAGTCGATCGCGCTCGCCGGCCTCCACGATCGCCCGCAGCATGGCCCGTGAGATGCGGCCACGTCGGCACAACAGCCTCGCGGTTTCGATGAAACATTCCAGCGGCTGGCCTTGACCGCTCGGCAAACAGGACACGTGATAGACGTCTGCCCCGACAGCTTCTAAGCGAGCCCTCGCCTCCCGCAGCAAACGCGACTTCCCGATCCCGGGCTCCCCGAACAAAATGCCGGCGTTGCGCTGGTTTGAACACAAACTTTCCAGCAAAAAGGCGCGCCCAACCAGGGGGACCGCCTGTTGTTGCGGCCCCCGGATATGCTTAAGTTTGCGGAGTTCACTAATGGCTGCCATCGCAAAATCGCCTATTCTGAGTTCGGGGGAGTCGCAGATTCTCTTCGCACAGTGAGGGTGAAATGAAAAAATTTCGGAGTTTCGTCGTTTTGATGGCAGTTTGTTCGGCGCTTGGGAGCGCCATTGTGGGTTGCACGGGTGTGGGACCCGCTCTTCCAGTGCAGCCATCCCACGGCACAGCGCTGCTTCCGGCTGACGTCGTGCCGCAACTGCCCGGTTCCATTCATGTCAGAAAGCAATAGATCACACACCGAGTCGTTCCGAGTGATCGACGGCCCCCTGACTTTAACATCGGCAAAGCAAGCGCCGGCGGGTAGGCCATTGGATCGCCTGGATGCGATGCTTCTCGAGATGCTGCAGGCAGACGGCCGCGCGACCTTCTCGGAGATGGGCGCGCGGGTCGGCCTCAAGCCCTCTACCGTTCACGAGCGGGTGAAACGGATGGAGGCAGACGGCGTCATCGTGCGCTATGCGGCGCTGATCGACGCACGCGCGGTCGGCATCGGGTTTGGCGCGTTTCTCACGTGCCATGTCGCCGGCGCCGGCCGCGATTTCTTGAAAACCGTTTCCATCATGCCCGAAGTATGCGAAGTCCACCGGGTGACCGGCGAAGATTCATTCATGCTGCGGGTCATGGCGAAGTCGGCGGCTCATCTCGACGAGCTGGTGTCGCGCATCAAGTTGGCTCCGGAGCTGATCAGGACGAAGACGACCGTCGTACTTGCCACACCGTTTGAACGGCCGGGCTTCTCGATCCCAGAAATAGTGAGCGAACACAGGCGAACGTTGCGCAGCGTGGGTTAGGCTATGGCGATGCGACAACTCGCGAGCGGCTACCGCGCTCTGTTCGACTATTCTCCGCTTCCCATGTGGGTGTACGATCGTCAGACCCTGCGCTTCGTAGACGTCAACAGCGAAGCGTTGCGGCACTACGGCTATTCGCTCGAAGAGTTCATGGGGATGACGCTGCTGGACATCCGCCCGGCCGAGGACGCCGCGCGTTTGAAACAGCTCCACGAATCGGCGCAGCTTCCCTTCCGGCGAGTCGGCGAATGGCGGCACCGGAAAAAGGACGGATCGATCATCTCCGTTTTGGTGACCGCCAACGAGATCGAGTGGAACGGCCGGCCCGCACACGTAGCCGTCATGAACGACGTCACCGCGCAAAGGAGCGCCGAGCGCGTCGTCAAGGATGCCGAAGAGCAGATCGCCTTCGTCACCAGCCACGATCTTGTCACGGGCCTTCCGAATACGGCGCTCTTCCTAGACCGGCTTCATCTCAGCGTCGTCCAGTCCACCCGTTCGCAAGGTCACCTGGCCGTGCTGTCGGTGCACATCGATAAGTTCAGCATCGTCACCGACACACGCGGCCCGGCCGTTGGCGATTCGGTGCTGCGCGAGCTGGCCAATCGCTTGAGGGGCGCGCTCAAAGAAGGCGACACGCTCGCGCGTCCGGGCGGCGGCGAATTTCTCATCGTCATTCCCGGTTTGGAGCGCCCTGCCGATGTGGCGGAAACGGCGCAGACGCTGCTCGCCGCCGTCCGAGCTCCCGTCAATAGAGGCGAGAGCCAATACTTCTTGACCGCCAGCATCGGCATCAGTCTCCATCATAGCGGCGATCCGCATTTGGACCACCTCATTCGGGATGCGGGCGCAGCAGCGACGCAAGTCAGGGGGGCGGGCGGCGACGGATTTCAGTTCTTCACACCGGAGATCCACGCGGAGGCCGTGCGCCGCCTCTCAATCGAAAGCGAGTTGCGCCAGGCGCTCCAGCACGGCCGTTTCGAGCTCGTCTATCAACCCGTGCTCAACTCGACGACCAAGGCCACGGTGGGCGCCGAAGCGCTACTTCGGTGGAACCATCCGACCCGCGGCATCATATCGCCGATGGACTTCGTCCCGGTCGCCGAAGCCGCCGGTCTCATCGTGCCGATCGGCACGTGGGTGCTTCGGCAGGCGTTCGCCATGGCCGGTCAGTGGCAGAGGCAGGGGCGAAAAGACGTCGGCATCGCCGTCAACGTGTCGCCGCGTCAACTCCAGCAGCCGGACTTCCCTAAGGTGGTCGAGGAGGCTATCGCCGACAGCGGCATCGCCCCGGAGCAATGTATTTTTGAGATCACCGAATCAACGCTTGCCACGGAGGGTGAGTCCAATCGCGTTCGTTTCCTGGCGGACCTCGGCGTGAGGCTGGCGATCGACGATTTCGGCACGGGCTACAGCTCGCTTGGGTACTTGAAACGTTTCCCGATCTACTCGCTCAAGATCGATAAGTCGTTCGTCGACAACATCGACACCGACAGCTCCAATCGGGCGATCACGCAGGCCATCATCAAGCTCGCCACGACGTTCGGATTCCATACCGTGGCCGAGGGCGTGGAGACGCGCGAGCAAGCGCGTATCCTTTCAGAGCTTGGTTGCACGATGATGCAGGGCTACTATTTCGGACGGCCGATGTCGCTGACGTCCTTTTTGGAGACGCTTCAGGCTTAGCTCAGCCGCAACAAGAATCGATCAGCTTGGAGATGGTCTTCGCCTCCCGCCGGTACGCTTCGGCCTCTTCTTTCGCCACCCCGGCGGGCGTCAGCCATATGTAGGGCAGCGTGTTGTCCGGATGCTTGCGCATCACGCACTGCATAAAATGATACTTCTCGTGCGCTGCGATCAAGGCGCCCAGCTCCTTGCATGGGAGCGCTTTCTGTGCCGCTTTCAGCGCGTTGTTATCGATCAAGCATGTGACGGGGTTGGTCTTTGCCGTCGCAGAGACGGCCTTGCCGCAATCGGGAGCAGCCGGCACCTCCTCGTATAGGTTGTTCTCGGCCTTCTCGTAGGTAGCTTTCTTGCTATTGATCTCATCAAGTTTCGCCTGACGTTGCGCTTGCGTCAGCTGGTCCATATCGATGAAGTCGACCGCCTTGCCCGAGTCGTCCTTGATCGCCAAATCAGGCAGCTGCGCGATCTTGTCATAACCCACGGCAAGCGCATTCCGCTGCTTGAGCAGCTGGAAGAGGCATTTCAGGTGCTGGCACGGACAGCTCTCGGCCGCGCCCGCGGGCATGACGGCGAGCACGGACGCAATGGCAAGAAGAACCAGAGAGTACCAAAGCCTTGGTGTAGTCATGATGCACCCAGTCGAAGCGGGAGACGGGTCTCGAACCCGCGACCCTCAGCTTGGGAATTTGATTCAACGATATTCCGCCGACATCCGCCAACATGTGCCAACACCCGCCCTGCGTGGCTTTGGCGGCAATCCGGATTCCGCCGACATCCGCCAACGTACGCTGAGATTCGCCCATCAGGCTACAGTATGGCTACAGTTGGGGGATGGCAACTTTCAGCGCTTTTCTCTGCGCACAGCTCCGTTAGGCGCGAACTATTTGGCGCCTAATAGGGACTCAAGTTCATGCTGTGTCACCTCGCGTGCAGCCTGTCCGAACAACCAGACGCCGTCCAGGATGAAAAGGGTGAAGGCCAGCGTGCCAAAGCTTAAGACGAGACTTGGGAACAAACCGCTCCCAAGAGCATGTTGATTAATCAGGAATGCGCCTATCAATAAAGGGGTCAGCCCGGCGAGCAACACGAGGCTGTGCATACGAAACCGCCCGCGCAGCACTGGACCGAACTCGCTTTCCACAAACTTACCAGTAAAGGAATAGGGATTGAAAAGCAGCCTCCTACCTCCGCCAAGAAGCAGCGGGCCGGTCGCAGGGTAAAACAAGACGGAAATGTGATCCGGTTGTACTTCTCCCACGAAGCCCCCGGTCGCGCCGAAATAGTCGAAGTAGTCGCGTGTAGCCGAACGCAGCCGCTGAAATCCTACTTGCTCACCGCATGGGCACTGAAGGCGCATTTCGGCCGAGCCCCAAAACGGCGACAGAACTTGTCTAAAGAACGAAAGCAGCGACCTGTCGCAAGGAAGGCCCATCTCCATCGGCCCGGGATTCAAGAAAAACCGCGCCCACACCCTCCAGGGTCAACTAAACAACACCCGCGCCCAACGCAACAAAGCGAGGCCGTGAGTTGCGAATCCGATTGTCAGGAGCAGTTGTGCGGTAGGGCCACGGAGCGTGGTGATTGCGTTGGATTCGCGGCAGCTGTACTCGCGAAAAGGTCTAACCAGCTTCTATCTCATGGGATCTCGGTCGAGCGGCCTGAATGTGGCACCGCTGTTGATCGGCGGTAACCGGCAAATGCCGTTTCAGCCTTGGTCAGTAACGTAGTCAACATGCATCTAGTCTACCGTGTGTAGTTTATACGGCTTAGTCCTTAAATGCAAAGGTAAGACTGTCGAAAGCCCAGCCTCTTCCGTTGTTGATGATCTCGACGGCAATGATCGCTGGCTGCTTTGTGCATTGCGCCTGAAACTTGAAGCGCGCGATTTTGCTGGCGGTCAAGGTAAAATAGTCATACTTAAAGCTTTGATTACTCGTCATAAGCTGAAAGCTTCTTGCTTCGCCAAAGAGGCTATGGAATTGCCCAATTACCTTTCGCGCCCGTTCCGGTGTATTCAGGGGTGGTGGCAGCGCCGTCATGCGGGCGAGCTGGGCGCCATCTCCAGCGACGAACGCCGTCCTGAGTACGGACTCTGCAAAATCTCGGGCGTCTTGAGGGGGGGTGGTCACAGTGCATCCCTGGCATATCAGCACGCTCGCAGCTGCTAGCGCAGATGCCAACCGAATCCGGAAGTCGTGATTTCTGGTAATTCTCAAGTCACCCAATTGAATCGAGAACAGCAATAGAGAGCCATTAGGTACCCGTCACAGGAGGAGCGCCCCAGATGCTATCGGAGCCGACCTGACCAAAATGTACCAGTAATCCCAAATCCCCACAGGGGCCATGCAACCCCAACCTCCTGGGCAACATGGTTATTGCTGTCGAAAGTCAGCCCCTCGTTTAAGCCATAGACGGTCGCATTGACGTTCTTCGTGGTGTCGCTATCCAAGATGGCCTGCGCCGAGTTATTCTCTAATCCCGTAAATCCATACACTCCAGACGCACCGGGTTCAAGCGTCAATCCGCTAAAACTGAGGTAGGTAGATGCTGTATCAACATTCAAAGAGACGGTAGCAACGACTCCAAAACCCACCGAGAGGCTTTGGTAGTTCGGTATCCGCTGGCCTGTTAAGAGCAAAACTGCGCAGCGCCAGCACGCATCGGCCAGCACCCGAGTGGCGAATAAGGATCGATCTATCCAGTTACCGCTCCCCGTTGCGCCGTTCTGATTCGTGAGGGCACCGCCTCCGGGCATTTGACTAGAAGGGGTGCTTCGGCACACCGCCGCAACGCTGATGCTGTCGCAGGGCATACACCCGAAGGTCGTCCAGGAGCGGCTTGGACATGCGAGTATCGCCCTCACGTTGGATACGTATTCGCATAGCATTCCAACGTTGCAACGAGACGCCGCCGTCAAGATGGACGAGCTGCTTGGAGCTGCCTGTGAGGCCTGAATTGGGGAGATTGGCTACAATTAGGCTACAGTAGGCTCTTTCTGCTAGAGCTCCAAAAAAATAAAACCCTTGCAAAGCCTTGTACTGCAAGGGTTTTGATTGGAGCGGGAGACGGGTCTCGAACCCGCGACCCTCAGCTTGGGAAGCTGATGCTCTACCAATTGAGCTACTCCCGCTCGGAGAGTTCGCGTTCGTCGGTTAGAGGAACGCCTCCCGCCACGCGGCGACCTCCTCGGACGTCACGTTGCCGCCGCATAGCAGCACGGCAGTTGTGCCGGCGGCCGCGCGGGGTATTCGGCCCAAACGAAGCGCGGCATTGCAACACGACGCCGCCGGTTCCACGCTCACGTTGAGTTGATCTTGGATCTCGAGAATCGAGCGCACCGCTTCCGCATCTGATACCACGACGACGTCTTCCGCCAGCGCCTTCGTGGCGGCCAGCGTCGTATCGCTGACGCTTGGTGCGCCGAGCGTACGGGCGATGGAGGTGATCGCGGGCAAGGTGACGGGCCAGCCTGCGTCCAGCGCCTTGCGCATCGCATCAGCGCCTTCCGTCTCGACGCCGTAGATCTTGACCTCCGGGCGCATCGCTTTGACGACCGATGCGATGCCGGAGATCAAGCCGCCGCCGCCGATCGAGATCACGAGCGTTGCGAGGTCGGGCAGGTCCTCGAGCAATTCCAAGCCGATCGTGCCTTGCCCGGCCATCACGTGCTCGTTGTCGAACGGATGGATCAAGGCCTGACCGTCAGCTTGTCGCTCGTGCGCCGTCTTGAACGCCTCGGCGATAGTGGCGGTGAGCACCACCTCGGCGCCGTCGGCGCGGGCGCGCTCCACCACAAAAGGCGGCGTGGTTTGCGGCATGAGCACGGTCGCGTGAATGCCCAGCCGTTTGCCGACATGGGCGATCGCGAGCCCGTGGTTGCCGCCGCTCACACCGACGATGCCGCGTTCGCGCGCAGCGGCATCCAGTTGCAGCGCGGCGTTGAACGCGCCGCGTGGCTTGAACGAGCCGGTGACTTGCTGAAACTCGAATTTGTACGCGGTGCCGCCGGCGGCAACCGTAGGAGTACGGCGCACGTAGTTCGCGATGCGCTGTCGCGCGGCGCGTGCGATCTCGGGCGTTGGCAGCGGAAGCACGCGGGTGTGGTTGGAGGTCGCCGGAGCAAAGTCCGGCATGCCCCACGCATGACATTAATGAAAGGGCACTAGGGTGTGGAGCAGGACCTTCAGGTCCTGCTAACCCGGGGTGTGGAGCGCGACCTTTAGGTCGCGCTCGTGTTATTTTGGTGGCGGGACGATGTCGTAGTTCATCGCGGCCAGATCGAGGTTGCCGTGCCCGGCCTCGATCTGCCTTTGCAGCTTCTTCCGGATCGCTTCAAGCGCGGGGAGGGGCAGCCCGCCCAGCGCCGCAGCCTCGATCATCAAGCGCACGTCTTTTTCCACCATGGCCAGCGTGAACGACGGAGCATAGTCCCCCTTGGCCATGCGCGCGCCGCGCAACTTGATCGTGCCGCTCGGATCGAACTGATCGAAAAAACCGAAAGCGCGCTGCGCGTCGATGCCGCATCCTTTGGCGATGGTGTAGAACTCGTTGAGCGCGGACGTTATGCCGACGAGCATCGAGTTCCCCATGAGCTTGAACGCGTTGGCTTCGGAATTGTCCTCTGAGATGTACCAGTGGCGTTCGATGATCTGATGCAGCGTCGCAGCATCGCCGTCATACGCGGCCTTATCGCCGGCCACGAGCATCAGGCCCTCTCCCTTGCCGACATTTGCAGGCGATCCGAAGACCGGCGCGCTTAGGAACGAATGACCGAGCGACTTCAGTCGCGCCGCACGCGCTCGCGCCCCGGCGACCGAGACCGTCGAATGATCCACGATGAGCGCCTTGGTTTGTCCGGCTTGAGTGGAGCGCAGCGCCGCATCGAGCGCGGCTTCGACCGCTGCGTCATCTGCGAGCATCAGGTGAATCGCGCCGGCGCTGGCCGCCGCCTCGGCCGGCGTTGCGCACGCAGTGCCCCCATCTCGCGCCCACGCTTGCGCCTTAGAAAGAGTCCTGTTCCACACGCGCACGTCGTGGCCCGCGCTGCGCAAGCGCGCTGCCATCGGGGCACCCATCATGCCCATGCCGAAAAATGCGATCGTCGCCATCTACTGCTCGCCTCCCTTAGGCCCATAGAACACGACCCACGTGCCGAAGTCGTCGCTGAAGTCCTCAAAACGATGCACTGCCCGCGCTGCGATGAAAATCGCGTCGCCCGGACCTACCTGAACCCGCCCGTCGGGCGTCACGAACCAGCCTGAGCCGCGATCGACGATATACAACTCGTCTTGTTCGTGGGGCTGCTGCGTATCGGTTCCACGGGGTACGTAGTACATGACCGAGGCCGATCCGCGCGCTAAGAGCAGCGCGGCGTCGCCCGCCACGCGCGGATGATCCGCCGCTTTCGCGACAATGCTTGTTTCCATGCGACTCCGGAGAAGGGCCGAGGCCCGGGCTTAAGGGCCAGGGCCTCGGGTTCCGAGTATGCCGAGAGCCAGAATCGAACTGGCGACACCAGGTTTTTCAGACCTGTGCTCTACCAACTGAGCTATCTCGGCCGGCGTTTTTAGTAGCGCACGGGCATGCGAAGGGCCCTTTTTCTTGGCGCCGCCCCGCCCGGCCTCTCTAATCTTTCCCTGAAAAATGGCGGGGGTCGCCTAACAAATCCTCGGGGGTTTCTCGCCCGGCTTTGAGAACCAACGGCTCATTCCAGTGGTCTGCACGCTGTTGCGTGCAGCGCTGAACGCTATTTTTCAGGGCGAGGAGTCAGCCGATGCGAGATCCAGTGCGGTTGGTGAGCGCCGTTCTTGTGGCGCTGTGCATGCTTGTGTGCGGATGGCAGTCCGCAAGCGCCGGTACGACAGGCGAGTTGGCCGGCAAGGTCACGACTGAAAACGGCGCCGCCGTCGCCGGCGCAAAGGTGACGGCAACTTCGCCGTCGGGCAATCAATCGACGACGACCGACGCGCAAGGCAGATTTGCGATGATCTCCATGACGCCCGATACTTACCTCGTCACCGCTTCGAAAGACGGCTTTGAGCCCACCAGCCAACCGGGCGTTACCGTCATCGCCGACAACACGGTCACGCTCACGATAGCGCTTCGTCCGGCGATCCGAACCCTTGGCACGGTAACGGTGAGGTCCGCCGGCTCGCTGGTTAAACCGGGAACGACCGCCGACGTGTATTCCGTCAATGCGGTCACGCAAGCAAAGGCATCGGCGCTCGGCGGCGGCGGCGGGCTCGACAGCGCGTACAGCGCCATCGCCGCTGTGCCCGGAGCGGTCGTGCCGCCGGGTCAGTCCGGCTGGTTCCAGGCGATCCATATCCGTGGCGGTGACGTGGATCAAGTCGGCTACGAATTTGACGGCGTTCCCGTGCTCCGTTCCTATGACAACTATCCGACCACCAACGCCGCGACGCTCGGGCAGCAAGAACTGCAGGTGTACACCGGCGCGACGCCCGCCAACTCGGAATCACAGGGTCTGTCAGGATTCATCAACCAGGTCATCAAGAGCGGGACCTATCCCGGTTTTTCGAGCCTCGACCTCGGTGTTGGTTCACCGGTGTTGTACAACAAGGCGAGTTTCGAAGTCGGGGGCGCGACGCCCGACCGCAATTTCGCATACTTCGTCGGCATCGGCTTGGCCGATGCGGATCAGCGCGTGGTCGACAACTCCAACGGCGCGGCTTTGAGTTCGCTTTGGGGTGCGCCCTACGGGCAAATGCCTTGCCCGGGCGATGCGACGAACTTGAATTTCGCTTCCTGCTACCCGACGGGCGTCGGGCCCGGAGGCTGGTTCCTGGGGCCGTTCAACGTGGCGCTGCAGAACAACCTAGCCGCCTCGCGCATCTCCGACCGCGAGAACATATTCAATTTCCACATCGGCATCCCGCATCACCGTGACTCGGGCAAGGACGATATCCAAGTCCTCTACGACGCCTCGGAACTGTTCACGACCTATTACGGCTCGGCGATGGACTGGGGCATCCCCTTCGTCCAGATGGTCAACGCCGCCAGTAGCCCCCCAGTTACTTGCCCAACCGAAAGTGGGGGTACGGCTCCGTGCGCGGGCTGGCCGTTGGTCCAAGGGATCGTGTACAAAGGCGCCGTTGATACGCAGCTGGCGACGAACTATCAAGCCTTGACGGTGAACTACGCCTTCCCCAATCAACCATTGACGACGCTCGTCGATCCGAGCCATCGTGACGGCGGTTCCAACGGTCAGGGCATCTACAAACTGCAGTATCAGCGCAACTTCAGTCCTTCTTCGTATCTACGGATCTATGGTTATACCTACTACTCGGATTGGTATAACAACGGCCCCAACGGCGCGTGGCAGAGCTTCATCGCGCCGGCGAGCGCCGACTACGAACTCTCCAACCACACGCACGGGGTGAGCGCGACCTTTGCGAACCAATTCAACTCGCAGCACCTGTTGACGCTGCAAGCCGCGGTCATCGGCGCGACCAACTATCGCATGAACAACTTCACGATGTTCAACAATTTCGGTACGTTCCCGTTTGCCTACGTGGTCGATTCGACGCACCCGAAAAACGGCGTGTGCTACGACTTGACCACGGCGCCGGCGGCGACGCCGATTTCGTGCTATAATGCCAAGGCCGACGCCGGCGGCGCTGGCTCGTTCGATCTACTTCAATGGGCCTCGCTCAACGACGCGCAGAACGGAGTGATCCCCAGCCTTGCCGGCGACACTTGCGGGTCGGGTCCGTGTCAATGGTTCGTCGCGGAGAACGGCTTTACGGGCGGCGCGAACAATCAGAAGCCGCTTTTCACCTCGGCATCCATCACCGACCAATGGCGCCCAAGCGACCGGCTGACGTTCAACTTCGGCCTTCGTTACGACCGCTTTGCCTTCAAAGGAAGCGACACGAGCGGCGGCGCTCGCGATTTCTGGTTCAGCGCGTGGAATAAAGAGGCGTGCGCGCCTCCGATCCCTGGCGTCTCCCCGACCTTCAAGACCGACCCGACGGCGGCGTGCCCAGTCGGCCAGATCCCGGCGACGCTCTTCAACCAGCCAGGCGCCACTATCGCCAGCACGGTATGGCAGCCGCGTCTTGGCGGGACGTACTCGCTGACGCCGGACACGGTCCTGCGCTTCTCGGCGGGCAAGTACGCTGAAGCCCCGAGCTCTGCCTACACGCAGTACAACATCCTCGACCAGGACCTGCCGGGCTTCCTTGGCCCGACGTTCTACAAATATGGATTCACCGGCACGAGCCACCCGGTCGGACCGGAGGTCTCCTACAACTACGACGTCTCCCTCGAGCACCATTTCCGCAACAGCGACGTCAGCTTCAAACTGACTCCGTTTTATCGCAAGACGAACGGGCAGCTCGCCAACTTCTTCTTGGACCAAAAGACCAACTTCGTATCCGGCCTGAACGCCGGCAGTCAAGTGGCGACCGGTGTGGAGTTCGAACTCAACAAGGGCGACTTCAGCCGCGACGGTCTCTCCGCCATATTCTCGATGGCGTTCACGCACAGCTACGAGACGTTCAGCAAGCTGTCGAGCGGCGGGACCGTCCTCGACACGATCAATCTCGCGATTTCCGGCGATGCTCAAACCCCTGGCTACAATCAGTACACCAAATTCTGCTCGACGAACTTCGCAGATGCGCGCTGCGGCAACTTGGCGGCGCCGGCGCCCTTCGATGTGGCGTGTTACGATGGAGCGTCTCCGGGGACGCCCGATCCGACGTGCGCCACCCCCAATGCGATCGCCAATCCGTACTGGAACGCCCCGGCTCAGCCGCTCTTCGATCCGAACGCGCAGTACGAACCGTACAGCACGCTGCCCGGAGGATTCCAGTCGTCCGCGAATGGCTATGTCTGGCCGACGACGGCGACGCTGCTGCTCTCCTACAAGCACGACCGCTTTGCGATCACGCCGTCACTGCAGTACTTCACCGGAACACGTTACGGCGCGCCGCTTGAGACATCGGGCATCGACCCGGCCACGTGCGGTATCTCCGCCGTTGCCACACCCATCGCCACCGATCCACGCTATCCCTACGGCGCGCCTGGCGGCGCAGCATTCGACGCCCTGAATTGCTCGGGGACGCTGACGTCGATTCCAAACCCGTACACGAAGGTGTTCGACAATCTCGGAGCGTTCCGCAATCCAAGCCAACTGCTCGGACACCTGCAGTTGAGCTATGAGATGTCGGCGCACATGTCGCTCACGCTCAACGTCGCCAACATCATCGACACGTGCTTCGGCGGCGACGTGCGCCCGTGGACGGCGCTGGCGGATCATCGCGTGTGTTCGTACAGCTTGCCTGGATACGGCGGATTGGTGCCCTCGGTAGGCAACGTCTACAATCCGGGCGCGACCTTCCAGCCGTTCGTGCAATACCCGTATCAGCAGTACTTCGGCACGTCACCGACGGCGTACTACTTGGCCCTGAAGATCAAGATGTAGGCTTACGTACCTCTGAGCGTCTGCCAGATCAACACGAGATTGAGGCCGATGATGACGACTGCAGCGGCGATGCCGAGCGTGCGCATCAGCGGCCTCGTGATCGCGTCGCCCATGATCGACCTCTTGTTGGTGAAGAGCAGCAAAACGACGATCGGCAGCGGCAGGACCAGACTGAGGACCACCTGGCTGAGCACCAGCGCCTGAGTCGTGTTGACGCCGATGGCGACAACGATGACAGTCGGAATCATCGTAACCAGCCGGCGAACCCACATCGGGACCGTGAACCCTACGAAGCCCTGCATGATGACCTGACCGGCCATCGTGCCGACGACCGAACTGGATATCCCCGAGGCCATCAACGATAACAGAAATACTGCCGCCGCCGCCGATCCGAGCAGCGGCGTCAGCGTTTGGTAGGCTGATTCGATCGTCGCAACGCCGGGGTGGCCGCCGAAATGGAACACCGCGGCGGCCATATACATCATCGCAAGATTGACGATGCCCGCGATCCCGAGCGCGATGAGCACGTCGATGTTCGAGAATCTGATGACCGTCGCCATCTCGTCTCGATTGCCGGGGACGATCCGGTCCTGCGTCAAGCTTGAGTGCAAGTAGACGGCGTGGGGCATGACGGTCGCGCCGATGATGCCGACCGCGAGGAGCAAAGCGGTGGGACTTCCCAGCCACGGCACGACCGAGTGATACGCGATCTGGCCCCAGTCGGGTCGCGCGAGCAAGGTCTCCACGACGTAGCAGACCGCGATGATCCCGACGAGCCCTGTGATGAGCGCTTCGATCCTGCGAAAACCCGTCGACTGCATGAGCAGGATGGCGTAGGTCGCGATGCCGGTGATGATGACGCCGACGAGCAGCGGGATGTGGAACAAGAGGTTGATCCCGATGCTCGCGCCGAGGAATTCGGCAAGATCGGTCGCCATCGCCCCGACCTCGCTCACGAGCCACATCGATATCGCCGTGGGCTTGGAGAAGCGCTCGCGGCAGACTTCGGGCAGGTTTTTGCCGGTCACGATGCCGAGCTTCGCGGAGAGGGCTTGGAACAGCATCGCTGAGAGATTCGCGAACACCACCACCCATAGCAGCTTGTAGCCGAACGCCGAGCCGCCTTGAACGTTGGTCGCGAAGTTGCCGGGATCCATGTATGCGACCGAAGCGATGAATGCGGGTCCTGCAAACGGCAGCAAGGCCATGAGCCCTTTGCGGCGACCCTCCAAGACTTCTCTGGCGGCGGCGCGCGTGCGCTCGCTCAGCGGATCGAGCGTGGCAAGGTCCGCGCCGCTCATCGCGTGGACTTTCGCGGCTTTTCGATCGCGATCATGATCGAGGCGGCTACGCTTGGCGCTATCAGGCTGGCGCCTCGTGCGCTAAGGATCCTGATCGAGCCTTTCTCGCGGCCGGTGACGGTCGCTTTGTGACCGGGCAACACACCCTGCGCGGACAACTGCCGGACGACGCTTGCGTCTCGATCCGGAATGCTGTCGACTCGGATGCGGGTTCCCGGTTTGACGTCGGCCAGCGACTGACTCCGCGAGCGGCCCGCACCCTGGCCGGCAGTCACGATGGGATGCCCGTGCGGATCAACGCGAGGATTGCGCAGGAAGCGTGCCAGCCGCTCGGCGACGTCATCGGAGATGACGTGCTCGATCGCTTCGGCTTGGGGGTGCAGGTCGTCCAAGGGCACGTGCAGCGTTCGGTGGAGAAACGTCTCGATCAGGCGATGCCGCCGCATCAAACTAAGCGCCAAGCGCCGGCCACGCTCGGTGAGCTCGATGCGCTCGACGCGCGACGCGGCGCGCTTCACGAGCCCTTCTTTTTCTAACAGGCGCCGCGACTTCGTGACCGCGGCGCGTGAGACGGTCAGGTAGCGCGCGAGATCCGCACCGGCCACCGGCGAGTCGTTGCCGAGCTGATAGATCGCCTTGACATAGTCTTGGCGTGCTCGTTCCGGGGATCTATCCGGCCTCGCCCCAGGTGTTAACATTGGTTAACAAGAAATACGGACGCCTTGGAACAAGCTCCTGCCGCCCCGTCCACGGCGGTCCTTCAACGGCGCGCGCCGGCGCTGCGTCAGGCGCTGGTTTTGGAATGGATCACCCTAGCGTGGATGGTGGTCGAAGCCGGGGCGGCGCTGTGGGCCGCCCTCACAGCGGGTAGTCTCTCGCTCTTGGCATTCGGGCTTGACAGCGGCGTCGAACTCGCTTCGGCGAGCGTGCTCGTATGGCGGCTGCGCAGCGAACTCGAGCATCACTGCGAGGATGCCGAATGTCAGCGCACCGAGCGGGTCGAGCGCAGCGCTGCGCGCATCACGGCCGTTCTGCTCTTCGCCTTGGCGGTGTACGTCGGCGTCGCGGCCGTGCTGAAACTGTTTGCTCACACCGGCGAAGCCGTATCCGTGCTCGGACTGGCGGTGACGATCGTCTCGATACCCATCATGATCGCCTTGGCGAACGCCAAACGCAGATTATCCGCGGCGCTCGATAGCGGCGCCCTGCGCGCTGACGCCGCGCAGGGAACCGCCTGTTGGTATCTGGCTGTCGCCGTGCTTGGCGGAATTGCGCTTCAAGCTTGGTTCGGAGCGTGGTGGGCAGATGCCGTGGCATCGCTCGCAATCGTCGCGTTCCTGGTTCAAGAGGGCCGCGAGGCGTGGCAAGGCATCCGCTGCTGCTGATCGATGGAGTTATTGCTCCAACTGGCCATTGACCATCCAGTCAATGCCGTATTTGTCGGTGAACATGCCGAACATCGCGCCCCAGAAAGCCTTCTCCAACGGCACCTCGACCTTACCGCCTTGAGAGAGAGCGTCGAAGAGTCGCTTGGCTTCGCTCACGTCTTTCGTGCCGAGCGAGAGGGATATGGCGCCATCGCCGTATTGCGTAGTCGGCTGAGCGTCCGACGCCATGAATTTGACAGCGGGCGAGGTGAAGGTGGAATGCATTATCCTGTTGCCCAGCTCTGCCGGCAGACCCATTTCCGCCGGCGCTTCTTTCCAACGCATGATTTGGCCGATCTCCCCGCCGAAAATGCGCTTATAGAAATTGAGGGCCTCTTCGCATCGGCCGCCGGTGATGAAAAGATAGGGCACGAATTCCATGCGTGGTTCTCCTGTTCGGTTTTGAGTGAGGGACGTGCGGGTTCCGCGCCCATTCACCCCGTGCCTCTATGAAAAGTTGCTCATCAGCACAAAGGCGAATATATTTCACATGAGCACCTTCGAAGAGAAGCCGGAAACGGGGCTGGGGCGCGCGCTTTTTGAAGAGCTGGTGTGGATCCACGGTATGATCCGCCATGATCTTGCAACGGTACGCCAGCTTGCGGCCGACATCGCGACCAGCATGCCGGCTCACGAGGTGACGGCCGAGATTAAGGACCTTAAGCGGGATAGCAAGCTATGGCAGCTCAAGGTGGGATGTCTGCGCTACTGCCGTTTTGTCCACTCGCACCACAACCTCGAAGACGCTGCCTTTTTCCCGTCGCTGCGAGCCGCCAATCCTGCCCTTAATCCGGTAGTCGACAAACTTGAAGACGACCATCGCAAGGTTTCCGATTTATTGGATGCAGTCGAAGAAGGCGCCGACGTCCTCACCAAGATCGATAGCGATGCCGTGCGGCGCAGCATCGCCGACACGCTGACCGTGCTCGGCGAACGTCTCCTCGAGCACCTCGACTACGAGGAACTGAACGTCGGCCCGACATTGCGCCGGACGCAAGGGATCTAGGTGTCGTCCGTTTCGACGCTGTCCACGCGCTCGGGATAGAAGGCAAGGTGCCCCCTGATCGCGGCCACGGCGGGAAACGGGTTTTCATAAGTCCACACTGCGTTTTTCGAGCGCAATCCGCCGATTACAATGTCGAAGTACGAGCAATCGCCTTTGTACGGGCAGTACGTAACATGGGTGGACCGCTCAAGCAGCGACATGTTCACGTCTTTCCGCGGAACGTATTGGACCGCCGGATAATCCGCTTCGCAAAGCTCTAGGCCCGCATTTGAATCTGCGATCACCCTGCCGTTCATCCTCACGACCACGCGCCCCGGGGTGGGTTCGATTGCTATGGGATGATCGGGGCTAGGTTCCTTCTGAACCTTGACGCCTTCGGCTGCCATAGCAGGACTGTACCAGCAATACTAACTTATCGCAAGTACGCACCTAAAGGTTAGTGCTCGCTAGGCGCACGCCCGCTGGTGCGTTGTGCGTTAAGGGCCGGTGATGAATTGTGGATTCTTGACGCTTAGATGGAAGCGCAGGAGGGCTTGGCCCGCATGCGTGCCGCGCATCTGTACTATAGCAACTCCGTTGATGACCGGAGCCGAGGCGGTCGTACTTCCGTCGAGCATCGTCGCTGCGCCGCCAACTTCAAAGAACATCGTTGCTTGTGCGCCGGGAGCGAGCCCTTCGACATGCACCTTCACCGTTTGCACGACGCCGGGTGTAGACGGCGCAACCGGCTCAGATGTGAGCTTGACGATAGCTAGGTTCAGGGCCTTGCTTTGCTGACCGCCCGATTCCATAACGAGCGCATGATTCGCGAGCGATGTGCCGACTGGAATCTGAAAGAGCGCGCTGTTGTCGGAAACGCCGAGCGGGGTGATCTGCCGGCCGTCGAGCGAGAATTGCGTCGTTAGCGGATCGTTGCGAGCGATGTGCACGGTTACGAGGTCACCGGGTTGTGCCGAAGATGTGCACTCGAGAATGCTCGGCCCGCTGGAAGACGGATTCGCAACCACGTCGGTGCCCGGAATATGTACCGGGTTCCCGACGGTGCTACGGGAGAGGACGTCCGGTGCACCGTGCTCGTCGATGCGCTTCACCAATTCGACCGCCGCAGTGCCGATCGCGACGTCGATGAGAAGTTGTCCAATGGTATTTGGTTTGTGGCGTTGGTAGTTCTTATTGTGCTGCTGGTCTTCCGTCACCACTAAGACGCCTTGCGCGCCACCTTCGCCGGGCGTGAGCTGAACGGCGATGAGCGAACCTGAGCCAGCGTACGGAGGCAGCATCGTCACGCCTGGTCCGTAGCCGCCATCCTCACCAGCGACAGGCGTGACGGGACACGCGCTGCCGCCGCTGCGCGGCTGAGCGGGTCCGCCGCCGCTCACCGTGACCCACTTGCCGTTCTTGTAGATCGCTCGGCTGGGAGGCTGTGCGACGCCGCTTAGGACCTTCGTGATCGTCCGTTGTCCAGTGATCTCTTGGGTTCGCACGAAGTCGCCGGACTCGATGTGGGTAAGGCTCGAACACGTCGACGGGTCGTTGTCCATGGACTGCTCGTCTTTGTGGTTTCTCCCGTTTGCGATCGCCGCAAGTGTCGAATGGAACGTGTACGTACGCGTGCCGCATGTGGTCGCGATGCTGCGGATATTCTTCACGAACGCGCCGAGATGCGTGTATCGCGAGTTATCTTCGTGAAGATGACAGTCCCCGGCGACGTAATCCCATATCGTCGTCTCGACGTCGTATGCGCCCTCTTTGTGCGTCTCGTGGCGCGCAGTTGGTGGAGCGTCCGCAGTGGCCGGAATTGCCGTCACCAAGAGCAGGGCCGCCAGTGGAATCGCGAGAGGTAATCTCATCGACATTGCTACTTGACCTTCGTGATCTTGAACTTTATATCAAAGCAGGGACAACCGCTGCTCCACTCATCTTTACCAAGGTGGCCGGCAAGGTCCGCGCTGCCAGTCAGCGTGGGGTCCTGCGTGGCCGACAGCAAGCTTGGATCGTAGAACTGGGAGGCCGTTCCCGCGGAATCGCCACCGCCACAGCTGGTGCACAGGAAGCGCGACGCGTTGAAGTACGTCACGCGGAACGAGATGTGGAGCGGTTGATTGTCGACCACCGTCACCTCGAACGGAGCTGTGCTGCTCAAATCGATGTCATCTTTGTTGTGCACGTCCATGTACGATTCGTGATTGGAGTTGAAGCCACCGCCGAAGAGCAGACTGCCGCGCTGCTCCTCATTCACGTAGGCGTATAGTCCCCACGGTGCCGATCCGATCGTCGCGAGGTTTTTAATGACGTGCAGCGAGAGCGGTTGGACTTTGAAGATGTGGAGATTCTTGATGGCTGGCGCGTTCTTATCGGTCCACCTCACGCTGATTCGAGCGCCGAAAACCTCCGAAACGGAAACGGCACCCCCGCCCGAAACGACAGTCCCTGTGCTCGACGGGAATTTTAGTGTGAAGGTATAGCCTCGCCCGTCGGGTGTCGGCGTCCAGGTGAGCGGTCCAGGAGCGCCTTGCATCTGCTTCACGCCAGGAGGTGCAAGCACGGCGGTCGCGCTGGGCCTGGGCGGCGCCATCACGTCGAATGTGTAGGTGGGGACGCTGACGGGTTGATGCGTTAGTCCGGGGTGGCCGAACTCGATTCCGAACGCGCCGCCGCCGTAGCTCGAGGCAAAGACATCGACGTGCGTCGCCTCGTGATTGTCTGAGGGGTCAGAACTTCCCAGCCGCCCGTTCCAGCCGCCGAGCGGCGCGAGCGCCGCATTTCGATACGTGGCGACGAACAGCGGGGGGTGAATCTCAGTTCGGTAGTTGGGCTTGCCGTGGCTGCAATCGAGGATGTGCCAGCCGACGACCTTGACTTTGTCTCCGACGGTCGGCCATGCCCACTCAGGCAACCCATCATGCCCATGGCCGGCGCGCTCCCATTCCACCTCGAGGCGTCCGACTTCACTCGGCGTGTACTCGCTGGTCACCAAGAAGTTGCCGTGCTTCAGCAGTTTTCGGTAGCCTTGGTCGGGGTAGACGAAGAAGTTGTAGTCCGCTGCGAAGTGCAAGGAGTCCGGTCCCAGGACCGGTACATGCGTCGCGTCTTCGGTTGCGATGTGCCCTTCGACAACCTGACCTTCGAGCGTTTCCGGCGCGACAACCGGCGGGGGAGAGAGAAGCCCCCAACCGACCGTCTTGCCGAAAATGACGGTATGCGCTTTGCATGGGCTGGTCAGGGGATAGTGTGAGCCTTGTTCCTCGCCGACCTGACCATCGAGCAGATTGTGCAATGTCGTAGTGCCGCGTAGCGATACGTATTGCGGGCTATCGGTAGCATTGTCGGTGAGAGTCAGCTCGCCGGTCTCTTCGACCAGACCCATGTGCGTCGCCGTGAAAGAGACTTGAATGGTGCACGAGTCATCAGGATCGACGGAAACAACCGTTCCGCTTGCGTTGACGCACGTGGTACTCGGACCCAGCACGACTTTGAAGACGCTGCCGGGTATTGTGGCGCTGCTGATTTTCAGCGGTGTGTTGCCGCCGTTGGTGATTGTCAGCGTCTGCTCGTGCATCAACCCGGATTCCAGGTTTCCGAAATCCAGGCCGCCGTGGTCTGTGTTGGGAGTGACGTCCAAGTGGTCGAGATTGCTTGGATGGACGACGACCCATGGAACAAACGGCGTTGGGCCTTCCAGTGAGAAGTACGTGCTTGCGCCAGGGGCGAGGCCGCCTGGAAAATTGACGAAACCGTCGCTTGCGTCCGTGACGGTGAATGTGTTCTTCGGTCCTTCGTACCCCGTCGGATTCGGCCATGTGCACAAAATGTACGTGCACAGTCCGTCGCCGTCGAAACCGAAAATATCAGGGCCGCTCAGTGGAATGCTTGTCACGGTGGCGTGCGATTTGTTGATGATGCCGACGAGCGTGTCGTCGCCGCCGTCATATGGTCCCTGGCTGGGATCGTAGTAACCTGTGACGCGCCCCTTATCGTCGATCACGACGAGCACGCCACAGCTCAAGTCGGCGCCGATGGCAGGGCATTGGGTAAAAGGCGGGGTCGGACCGGATGCGAGGGCGTTCGCCGGAGCAAGAAATAGCAAGGGACCAACAACAGCAAAGGCGAGTGCGTAGCACCAAATCAGACGTCGCATCGCGTAACCCCCGCTACACGTAGTGCTTAGAGGCGCCGATGTCCTTGGACCTGACGTCGTCTTGAAACGCTGGGCGTGGGAATCCCTCCCGCGGTGATGGGCGAGCGTTGAGAGGACACTCGGCGGCTCCAGGCGCGGGATCAGCAAATCGTGGAAGGACGTCGGCCCGCAGCCAGGAGTTGGACACGGTGTCTCCAGTTCAAAACGTGCAAAATCGTAAAAAAAACCCGCAACGCTTTATGCGATGCGGATTTGAGTGGCGACGCTGATCGGGCTCGAACCGACGACCTCCTGCGTGACAGGCAGGCGCTCTAAACCAACTGAGCTACAGCGCCACGAAGCAATCTGGGGCGCTTGAATCTAATACGGTTTCCGCCGCGAGATGCCTGCCCGAGACGCGCCGAGTCACATGGCCATCAGTACGTCAGGGCTTTACTACGATCGCCCCGCGCATGCCGTCACCCAAGTGGTAGGCGCAGCCGAAGTAAAAGATGCCGACGGTCTTCGCGGTGAGGATCTGCGATTTTCCGCCATGTGACCGCAAAACGCCGCTACTCCACTCGCGCGCATCAAGCTGGCTGCCGGATCGCTTGGTTGGATCGCCGGCGAATCGATAATTCTTCGGGACAGTTTGACCGCCGACAGCAAATCCCGTTGCGGTGTGGATCGAGTCGTCGGTGTTGACGAATTGGATGCGATCGCCGACGCGCACGGTGGCTACGGCAGGATCGTATCCGCGAAGTTTTCCTTGTATTGGCCGAACCTTCGGACGAAAATCAAGGTCTGCGTTGATGATCTGCAACCGAGGTCGATGAGCGGCTGACGCCGCGAGAACCGCGGTGGCGGGGATGTGGTACGCTGCAGGCGCTGGTGCGAGCAGCGAAAACAGGACCAGGCCCAGCAGCGTCCGCAAGACACCTTTCAGCATACGATGCCTCCTTAAGAGGGTACGGCCTTGACTATGTACCCGCCAAGCAGGCGCTCTAAAACCGAGCTGTGCTTAGGGTGCGGGCGCGTCGACGTAGGTGAGCGGAACCACGCGCGATATCCCCGTGAGTTCGAAGATCCGCTGCGCAGCGCTTCCGGATGCCGCGATGACGCGCACGGCGAGATGCGGTCGTTCGGCGATCTGGAGCAGCGTATTGACGCAATACGAGTCCAAGTACGTGCACCCGGTCATGTCGATGACCACCGGACGGCCTGCCTGCGCTGCTTCCGCGATTGCGTTTCGAAAGAGCGGCCCGTTGAACAAATCTATCTCGCCCCTGACTTTGATCAGCTCCTGATCTTCAAGGGAGATGCGGTCGAAAGCGGCCTGGGGTTGAATGCTGGGTTCGCGCTTCTTGGTCGGCATTAGGGCCACGATTCACGAAAGCGGGCAGTTCTCCCCGCAATCGAACACCTGTTGCAGGTCGGGGCCTCGTTGGTCAGGGCTTGGCGGCGATCAGGTCCATTTCGGTCTTGATCTCGCGCTCGGTCATCGGCCCGATCTGCGCCGCCTTGATCTTTCCGGACGGTGCGATGAAAATGTGCAGCGGCAGGGCATTGACCCCGTAGGTGGCGCCGACGCGGCCGTCAGTGTCGGAAAGGATCCCATACTGCAGCCGGTACTTCTTCACGAATGCGAGCGCCGGCTGTGTCTGGTCGAGTTCGTCGATGCCGACCACCACCACGTTACGCTTGGCGTAGACGCGCGCGATCTTGCTCAGCCACGGCGCTTCTTCTTTACACGGGTCGCACCAGGACGCGAAGAAGTTCAGATACACGCCGTGACCTTTGAAGGAAGACAGCGCGATCTGACCGCTGCCGTTTGCGATGACCGGCAACGTGAAGTCCGGAGCCGGCTGGCCCGGCATCGGCGGTTGATCGGCGCGCGACGGTGCGAACGCGGCGAAGCTCAGCGCAAGCGCGACGAGCGACCCCAGCGCGCGTTTCACTGCTGTTGGTGAGCCTCGAGCCAGTCTAGCGTCTTGTTGACGTTGCCGAGCGGACTCCAGTCGAACACCATGTGGGCTACCTTGCCGTCGCGACCGATGATGAAGGTCGTGCGTTTGGCGTAGATCTTGCCCGCGTCTTCGAGCGTCACCCCATAGGCCTTGATCGCCTCGGCCTTGGGATCGGATGCAAAGCGCTGGGGCGCCTTTTCTTCCTTTTGAAAGCGGGCGAGCGTGTCGATGGGGTCCGGGGAGATGCCCACGACCTCGGCGCCGAGCTTGTCGAAGTCCGCCAGCCTGGCGGCGTAGGCTTTCGCCTCCACGGTTCAGCCGGCGCTGAAGGCTAGGGGGAAGAAATACAGGACGACGATCTTCTTCGATAATTCGTTCTTGAGATTGAAAGGAACGGTCTTGCCGTCAAGGACCGATTGACCGACGATGTTGGGCGCGACCGAACCCTCCGGCAAGATGCCGGCGGATTCGTCCGCGGCGGCAAAAACGGGGGCTGCGGCCAAGATCGCAGCCGCGGCGGCGGCTCCTATGAATCGACTGAAGGAATGCATGCTGACAGGATTTGAAGATATGCTCAGAGTTTCCCGTCGCGCAACCTTGGAAAAAGCATGAACGTTTTCATCTTCAGCCTCGCAGCGCTCGCTCTCTACGCCGCTCCGGGCCCTACGATCGCGCCTTCCGGGGCGACTGATCTCGAAACGCTGCGCGTGCGCAGCGCGGCGGTGGCGGCCGACTGCAAGTCGCACTTCGTCGACATCGACGCGCGCTCGGGTTTGGGGGCAGCGCTCTACTCGCGCGTGCAAAGCGACGCGGCGCGCATCGACGCGGCTGCGCTGGGAAAAACCGACGCTCGTTTCACCGCCGCTGATCTCACGATGCTCGTCGATCTCGACCGCAGCGTGATCGATCAACTTTCGACCGGAGTCTATCGCGATCTCGGCTCCGTGCGTGGCGCCGGCGCGGTGTTGTTGCGTTTGAGCGACGCCGGCAAGCCGCAGCCGGTGGCTGTCTTCGTGCCGCCGTCATATGGAGTTTCCGAGAAGGTCCCGTCGCTGATCATCTATCTCCACGGCAAAGACGAGCACGAGGGCGAAGTCATCGCATCGCATACGATCCGCCAGCTCGCCACCGACTCGGAGAGCGTAGTCGTCGCGCCGTTCCTCAACGGCAAGGACCTGATGTCGGACCGCAGCGTCACCGAACTCTACCGGCTCGTCGATCTCGTCGAGCAATCGTTCAGGATCGACCGGCGCTCCGTGTACCTGGCCGGCCACTCGCTCGGCGGCTTCGCGACGTTTAAAGCCGCAACCGTGCATCCGGATCGGTGGACCGCGTTGCTCGTGGCTGCGGGCGCGGTCGCGGAAAGCGACAGCGACTCGGTCGCGCAGCACCTGCGCGGCAAGCCCGTCTACTTGGTGGCCGGCTCAGCGGACAAGCAGGTCACGGCGACCTACATGCGCCAGCTTGCCGCCTGGCTCGCGCTCCACGGCGCCTTGCCCAGCTACTACGAGCAGGCGGGTGCAGCGCACGACTTCGCCATGCTTGCTCCCGCGCTGGGCCGAGCATGGCGCGATATGCTCGCCGGGGTACGCAGCCCCGTGCCCGACACGTTCGCGCAGCCAAGCGTGCCCCCGCAGACGCCGAAGCCGTTTTAGACCCTCCGCGCCTGCGGCGGACAAGGACGCACGGCCGCCGCGGCAAATTGCTCAATGTTATGAACAACGCGGGCTATTATCGTCACCCGACGTTATCGGGGGATGTCATCATATTTGTCTGTGAAGATGATCTTTGGTCGGTGCCGACCTCCGGCGGCGTTGCGCGGCGCTTGACCGCCGGGCTGGGCGAATGCTCGAGCCCGCGCCTGTCGCGCGACGGAAGACTCGTCGCCTTCGTCGGCCGTGAAGAGGGGCACCCCGAAGTTTACGTCATGCCTGCGGACGGCGGACCCGCGAAACGCCTCACGTTCATGGGCGCAGAGACCTGCAGCGTCGTGGGGTGGACGCCCGACGGCAAGGACATCCTGTTCGCAAGCGACGGTCGCTCGCCGTTTTTCCGGCACACCGAAGGCTTTCGCGTGAGCGGCTCCGGCGGCGCGCCGCGAGCGCTCGGCCTCGGCCACATGCTTTCGTTCGATATCCGGCGCGACGGCGCGACCGTGCTCGGCCGCAACAACAACGATCCCGCCCGCTGGAAGCGCTATCGTGGCGGCACCGCCGGCGAGCTGTGGATCGACGCGCATGGAACTGGCACGTTCCGGCGGCTGATCTCCTTGCCTGGCAATTCCGTCACCCCGATGTGGCTCGGCGACCGCGTTTTCTTCCTGTCCGATCACGAAGGCGTCGGCAATCTGTACTCGTGTCAGCCCGACGGCGGCGACCTGCGCCGGCACACCGACCACGCTGAATACTACGTGCGTTTTCCATCGACCGACGGCAAGCGCGTGGTCTACGGCGCAGGCGCCGAGCTGCATGTATACGACCCCGCGAGCGACACGGCGACGCGGCTCGAGGTCACCTGTCCCTCCACGCCGACGCATACCGCGCGGCGTTTCGTCGATGCCGCACCGCACCTCGAACACTTCGCGCCGCATCCGGACGGACGCTCGCTCGCTCTTGTGGTGCGCGGGCAGCCGTACACGATGCCGTTGTGGGAGGAAGCTGCCGTCCATCACGGAGTCGGCAGCCGCGTCCGCTACCGAAACACGGAATGGCTGCGCGACGGCGCGCGCTTCGCCGTGGTCGATGACGCCTCGGGAGCCGACCGGGTGGAGATCATCGAGGAGACCTTGATCGCTCCGACCTCGGCCGCGGGATCGAACGCGGCTCTCGACGTCGATCTCGGGCGCGTGGTCGAGATGGTGGCCTCGCCGGCCGCGGATCTGCTCGCGATCGCCAATCATCGGCACGAGTTGTTGCTGCTCGACATCGGCACGAAAACGGCGCGCGTCATCGACCGCAGTCCGGCGGCTCGCGTGCGCGACGTCGCTTGGTCGCCTGACGGCCGCTGGATCGCCTACAGCTGGGCTCCACAGCAGGACCAGGCTATCATCAGAGTGGCGGAGGCCGAAACGGGGCGGGTGCACGATGTGACGACTCCCCTGCGCATCGATCGCGCGCCGGCGTGGGATCCGGAAGGCAAGTATCTTTATTTCCTGTCGACGCGCGACTTCAATCCCGTCTACGATGCGCTGCAGTTCGATCTCGGTTTCCCCTACGCGGTCAGACCTTTTCTTGTGACGCTGCGCGGCGACGTGGCCTCTCCCTTCGTGCCCAAGCCGCGCGCCTTCAACGGCGTCTCCAAGAGCAAAGAGGATGAGTATCCGAGCGTTTCGATGCCCGGACTCGTCGCGCCGCCGGCCGAGGCCGTGGCCGCGCGGGTGAGCGATGCTCCGCCTGCCGCCGCGCTCCCGCCGACGATGGCGGAGGCGGTGCGGCCGCCGCTCGACATCGACATCGACTTCGATGGCATCGCCGGGCGCATCGTCGGCTTTCCCGTGGAGGAAAGCCGCTACGAGCAGATCGCCGGCGCTGTGGGCCGAGCGCTGTTCACGCAATTCCCGGTGCGCGGCAGTTTGGATCGCAACATCTTCAAGGACGAGCCGCGAGATGACGGCACCCTCATCGCGTTCGATTTCGGCGAGCAGCGCGCCGCGCCGATCGCGCACGAGGTGGGGGCGATCAGGCTCGCGGCGGATCATCACACGTTGGTGTACCTGTCCGGCCACAAGCTGCGCGCCATGGATGCGCTCGAACCGCTGACCGACGAGTTCAAGCCGCCGCTCGCCGGCGAGGCGAATCGCCGGACCGGCTGGATAGACTTGGGGCGCATCAGCGTGCCGGTCGAACCGCGCGAGGAATGGGCGCAGATGCTCGACGAGGCGTGGCGCTTGCAGCGCGAGCAGTTCTGGGATTCCGCGATGTCGCAGGTCGACTGGGAGCTGGTGCGTGCGCGCTACACGCGCCTGCTGCCGCGCGTGCGTTCGCGTTCCGAACTCTCCGACCTGTTCTGGGAGATGCAAGGCGAGCTGGGCACGTCGCACGCGTATGAGTATTTTGGAGACTATCGCAGACCGCCGCAGTACAAGGTCGGCTTGCTCGGTGCCGACCTCGAGTTCGACGAGCGCAGCAACGGATACCGGATCGCGCGCATTCTGCGGGGAGATTCGTGGGATCGCGATGCCGACTCGCCTTTGGCGGAGCCGGGTCTGCGCGTGCGCGAGGGCGATGTGATCCTGACCGTCGGCGGGCAGCCGGTGCGCAGAGATCGCTCGCCCGAAGAACTGCTGGTGAACTCGGCGGGCCGCGAAGTGGCGCTCGGAGTTATCGATCCGAAGGGCGAACGGCGTCGCGTCGTGGTCAAGGCGTTGCGCGAAGAGCGCAAGCTGCGCTATCGCGAATGGGTCGAGACGAACCGCCGGCACGTGCGCGAGCGCACGCAAGGCCGGGTCGGTTATCTGCATATCCCCGACATGGGTCCCTTGGGTTTCGCGGAGTTCCACCGCGGATTCTTGGCGGAGTTGAACCGCGAAGGCCTCATCGTGGATCTGCGCTACAATCGGGGCGGCCACGTCTCAGCGCTGCTGTTGGAAAAATTGGCGCGGCGGCGGGTCGGCTATGACGTCTCGCGTTGGGGTTTGCCGCAGCCGTATCCGTCAGAATCCGTGGCGGGTCCGCTGGTCGGCATCACCAATCAGTTCGCAGGCTCCGACGGCGATATCTTCAGCCATTGCTTTAAGCTCTACAAGTTGGGGCCGCTTGTCGGCAAGCGCACGTGGGGCGGGGTCATCGGCATATGGCCGCAGCATCCGCTGGTGGACGGCACCGTCACGACGCAGCCCGAGTTCTCGTTCTGGTTCATGGACGTGGGCTGGAACGTTGAGAACTACGGCACCGATCCGGACTACGAGGTGGACATCCCGCCGCACGACTATCGCGACGGCCGCGATCCGCAGATGGACAAAGCGTTGGAGTTGGTCGAGCAAGCGCTGGCGCAAAACCCGGTGAAGCTGCCGACGTTCGACGGGCGCCCGAACCTGGCGCATCCAAAACTCCCACCCCGCAAGTGACTGTGTAGCGACCCGATCGCGGATGTAGTGCCGGGGCTTTAGCCCCGGTTGTGATATGCTGATGCGACGTCTTTTTATCGGCGTGCTCCAAGGTCTGGCTGCGGCCGCGATCGTCGGCGCAACGCTGTTCAGCTGCGCTTGGCGACTCGATATTCCGCAGTTCTGGATCTAGGCCGGGATCATCGCCGCGACAACGGTCGCGAGCGTTCTCCTGGTCGACCCTTCCCTCTACGCCGAACGATTGCGGCCCGGCGGGCAGCCGCTCGATCCGCGCTACTGGCTGTTGAACGTGCTCATCGCCGCGCACTGGGTCGTGGCCGGATTCGACGTCGGACGTCTTCATTGGAGTCCGCCGCTGCCGCCCGTCGCGTGGATCGTGGGGAATCTGGTCCTGGCCGGCGGTATGGGGTTGATCTTGTGGGCGATGCACGTCAACCGCTTCTTCTCTTCTGTGGTGCGTATCCAGACCGACCGCGGCCACGTCGTCGTGACCCAGGGGCCATATGCTTTCATACGCCATCCGGGTTACGCAGCCGGCGTTGTCATGGCCATCGCGAGCGGTTTTGCGCTCGGGTCATTGTGGTCTGTCGCGGTGGCGCTCGCCGCCTTGCCGTTGCTCTACGTTCGCGTCGTTCACGAAGACCGCACGTTGCATGACGAGCTGCCGGGCTATGCCGACTACGCGAAGCGCGTCCGCTGGCGCATCATCCCCGGCATCTGGTAGCTTAGTGGATGATCGTCCCCGTCTGCACGACCTCGAACTGGCTTGCCGGCACTGACTTGAGCTGATTCAAGTCGGTGTCATCCCAGCCCGTGTCGGTGGCGCCGGTGATGAACCAATCGCTGCCATTATCGGCCACGAACATCCCGTATTTCTTGAGCGCGACGAGGATGACTTTTGACGCTCCGGTGAATCCGCTGATGTCGTAGCTCGCTTTGAGGCGCACGCGCAGGCCCATAGGCGGGTCGTTCGCATCGGTCGACGAGCTCGCGAAATGCGTCGCGGGGTGGATGAAGCCGCGCTGGGTCTGGTGGACCGTGAAGCGCAGGGCATGGTTGATGACGCCGGCGTTGGTCTCGTCGCGCCGTGCGAGGCCCGGAAAGATCGGCAAACCGGCGGCATCGGCCGACGTCCAGTAATCCGGCCGCAGCGCGTTCGAGTTGAAATGGAAGACGGCGCCCGAATACGCTTGCCAGCCCGGATTCGTGTAGTACGACAGGCCCGTCTCGTACAGCACGCAGTTGTCTTGATCGATGACGAGCACGTGCCGGTCGCCGGTCGAACTCGAGCCGCCTTCGATCGGCGCGCTAGGTGGATAGGGATAAGGCCCCGGATCACTTTCCGTCGGGACGGTGAACGACATCGCGACTTTGGCCTGCGTGCCAGATACCAAGATGAATGGGATGCCGTAGGTGGGATTTGACCCGAAGTCAGGATGGAGGTTCGTGGTGCCGGCGTTCATGTGCGAGAGATAATTCGTAGAGTTGGCATCCACCGGCAATCCCGAGATATCCTGATTCCACGGATTGTCGGTCGGAAAGACCTGGCACGAGGCGATCGTCGGAACCCCGCCCGAGCCTGGTGTCGGTGTCGGCGTTGGATGTCCGCCCGACCCGGAACCGGGTGCCGGCGCCGCTCCGCCACCCGAACACGCGCTTACGACTGCGCCAAGCAACGCCGCAAGAGCCAAACAAATGCTTCGCATATCTACCTTAGACATCGGTAGGGTTCGGCTAAGACGCCTGAAAGTGAGAGGTGCGTCACGGGGATGCACGGAGCTAAGACGCACGGAGCTAAAGCTCCGTGGCTACGAGGGTTAGTTCACATGCCGGGGGAGGGGGAACCCGCGAGTTCTTCGTCCGGCTCCGCGATCGCGAGGCGGCGCGCCATTCGTTTGGCATGGATGCGCTCCACCCAGCCGACCAGCACCACATACCAGACCGGAACGAGGAAAAGCGTGAGCAGCAGCGAGCTGATCAAGCCGCCGATGATCACCGTGCCCATCGACTTGCGGAACTCGGCGCCCTCGGTGATGCCGATCGCGAGCGGCAGCATTCCCAAGATCATCGCGGCGGTGGTCATGACGATCGGGCGGAAACGGACCACGGCAGATTCCCTCATCGCCTCGACGAGCCCCAGGCCCCTGGTGTGCAGCGTGTTCGCGTAATCCACGAGCAGGATGCCGTTCTTTGCGACCAGCCCCATCAGCATCACGATTCCCAGCATGGAGAATATGTTGAGCGTCTGTCCGGCGAAGTAGCGAACGTCCGGCAGGACGCCGTGGATCAGGTTGCTCACCGTGAGGATGCCGAGCGCGCCGATGAGCGCGACCGGTATGCTGAACATGATGACCCACGGTGTCAGATAATTGCGATACAAGATCACCAGCAGCATATAGATCAGCACGAACGACGTCAGGAGCGCGATGCCGATCTTATTGACTGTATCGCCCAGGAATTGAGCCTCGCCCTCGGCCTTGACGCTGACGCCGGGGGGCAAGAAGCCGGGCTGCGCCAGCACCTTCTTCACCTTCTCGTCGATGGGCCCGATCGGAGCGCCGCCTACGGTGCTCGCGAACACGCGAACGATGCGCTGGCGATCCTGCCGGCGTAGCGTCGGAGGCTCGCTTACCCAACGGAAATGTGCCACGTCCGCGAGCGGCACTAGGGTGCCATCGCTGGCTCGCACCTGCGCAGTGCGAATTTGCGACTCGTCGTTGCGGACCGCGGGAGAAAACTGCACGAGGGTGTCTACGAGCCCATCGGGCATGCGCAACTTGGTCGCGATGACGCCTGCGACCGCTGCGCGGGCCGTTGTCGCTGCCGCCTGCGGCGATACCCCGAGCAACGCTGAGCGATCGCGATCGATGTTCACTTCAAGACGCGGTCCGACAATAGCGCTCGTCGCTTTCACGCCAATGGTGTTCGGGATCTTCTTTATGTACGCGGCCAGCTTATCGGCCGCGGCGAACAGCTCGTCGGCCTGGCCGCTGAGCGTGTAGACCAGGTCTGCACCGCCGCCGTTTTGCGCGCCGCCCGCCTCGATCAGTCCGCCCGGTACCAGATTACCCATTCCGCGTATGGCCTCGACGACCTGATGCTCGTTGTGGCGCTTCGACGCTTTGAGGTTGACCTGCAGATTGGCGACATAACCGCCGTTGACGTCGTTGTTGTCCTGGCCGACGTTGACGATGACGTCTTGAACATCATCGCGCTTGAGCAGTTCGCGCTCCAAGCGGTGGGCGCCGGCCGACGTCACGTCGATCGGCGTGCCCACCCGATACGTCAGGCTCGCGACCGCCCAACCGTATTCGGTGTTCGGCTGGAACTCGAAGGGCACGATTCCGCTTGCTACGGTCGCAAGCGAAGCCACCACCAGGCCGACCGAACCGAAGATCACGAGATATGGGTGACGCTGCGCCCATGGCAGCAATTTGTCGTGATAGTTCACGCGCACGCGATCGAACCAGGCGGTAAAAGCGCGCACGAAACCCCAGCGGCTCGGCTTCGGTTTGCGTAACACGGCCCACTTCGCCGCCAGCAGAGGCGTGAGCGTAAAGGAGACCAACAGCGAGAACATCGTGGCGGTGACGATGACGAGCCCGTACTCACGCAAGAACTGCCCAACGATGCCGCCCATGAACGCGATGGGCGTGAACACGACGACGTCCACGAGCGTGATCGCGATCGCCGCGGTGCCGATCTCCGAGCGGCCGACGATGGCCGCCTCCTCGGCGGGTTTGCCCATCTCTCGATGGCGCGTGATATTCTCGATGACGACGATCGAGTCGTCGACTAAGATGCCGATCGTCAGTGACAGCCCCATCAGCGAGAGCAGGTCGATGGAGAACCCGAGGATCCACATCAGCAGGAAGGTCGCCAACAGCGAAGTCGGGATCGCGACCATCACCACCAACGCGCTGCGCCACAGATGCAGGAAGAATAGCAAGACGAGAGCCGTCAGCAGGATGCCTTCGCCAAGGTTTTGGAACACGCCCGAGAGAGCCTCGCCGAGGAACGTCGCGTCCGCCACGAGTTCGTTGAATTGCACGTCGGGGTACTTGGCCTTGAGGATCTTGAACTCGTCGCGCACGCGCGCGGTGGTGCGTGCCGTGTCGGCGTCTGAATCGTGGGCGATATTGAGCACGACCGCCACATTGTTGTTCACATCCGAAGCGAGGCGGTGGTCCTGATACGAATCCACCACCTTCGCCACGTCGCCTACTCGCAGCTGGGTCATCGAGGCGCCCGGCACGGACAGCGACAGTTGTGCGATTTGCGCGGGATCGGTGATGTCCGCGCGCACGCCCATGGTGGCCTCGCGGTATTGGTCGAGACGGCCGCCGGGCAAGCTGACATTGCCTTGCGCGACGGCACTGCTGACGTCGAGCAGCGTTGCTCCGAGTATCTGCAAGCGCGCCGGGTCCGGGTTCACCGTCACCTGTCGAACGTATTGACCGCTCTCGGCGACGAAGCCGACGCCTTGCACGCCCTTGAGCGCCGGGACGATCTGGTATTGAACGAGATTCGAAAGTTCGACCGGTGACAGCTTTGAGGAAGTGATCGTCTCGGTCATGATCGGCTGGGCGTTCGGGTCCTCCCGCGTGACGATCGGCGGAATGAGGTCGGAGGGCAGATTGACCCGTGCCGCGTCGATGGCTTGCTGCACGTCGATGGCGCCGAAATCGACGTTGGCGCCCAACTTGAGCTGCACTCCGATAATGCCGGAGCCTTCTTGAGCGCGAGCGGTGATTTTCTCCACATGGCGGACGCCTTGCAACTCGTCTTCAATGGGCCGGATGACGAGCCGTTCGATCTCCTGCGGGCTCGCGCCGGGATACACCGCGAAGACGTTGATGAACGGGAATTGAACATTGGGGTTGATGTTGACGCCCATCGAGAAATAGCCGATGACGCCGAACAGCGCGATCGCCACGAAGAACAACGTGACGATGGTCGGCTGTTTTATGGCAAAGCGTGTCAACCACATGATTAAAGGTGCCTACTGCGCCCGCGGGACGAAAGTTACAATGGGTTCGTTTCGGGGCTTTCGGACGCTAGTCCGGCTTTTTTAGGCCCGAGCCCGTGTTGATCAGCAGCACGCGCTCTTCGGGGTGGATCCAGCCTTGGGCCAGCAAAGATTGGGCGGCTGCGAGCGTGGCGCCGCCTTCCCGGCACGCGGAGATGCCTTCGGTCGTAGCGATGCGCTGCTGCGCTTTCAGGATGGCCTCATCATCGACCGCCACCGCGGCGCCGCCGCTTTCGTAGAGGGCATGCAAGATCAAGAAATCACCGAGCGCCTTTGGGACGTTGATGCCGAAGGCGATCGTCTTCGAGTCTTTCCAGAACGTAGAAATTGCGGCGTGCTTCTGCCACGCTTTCACGATCGGGGCGCAGCCCGTCGCCTGAACCGCCACGAAGCGCGGCATGCGTTCTTCGAGCAGACCCATCTCGCGCAGTTCGCGCAGCGCCTTATGAATGCCGATCAGGCCCACTCCGCCGCCGGTCGGATAGATGATCACTTCAGGCACGTCCCAATCGAATTGCTCGACGAGCTCGAAACCCATCGTCTTTTTGCCCTCGATCCGGTAGGGCTCTTTCAATGTCGAGGCGTCGTAGAGGCCGCGTTCGGCGACGAGCTGCGCCACCACGCGGCCGGCGTCGCTGATGACGCCCTCAACCAGCTGCACGCGCGCGCCGGCCATCTCGCACTCCAGTCTGTGGATGCTCGGCGCGCTTTTCGGCATCACGATGTGGGCGGCGATGCCGGCTCGGGCTGCGTACGCCGCCCAGGCGCCCCCCGCGTTGCCGTTGGTCGGCATCGCGAACGCCTTGACGCCGAGTTCTCTCGCGCGCGACACACCGACGCACGCGCCGCGCGCCTTGAACGACGCCGTCGGCAGCTGCCCTTCATCCTTTAGATACAAGTTGCGCAGGCCTGTGGCGTTGCCAAGCCGCTCCAGCTTGTGCAGCGGAGTGAACTGCTCGCCGAGCGAGATCGCCTGTTCGGGATCGCGCAGCGGCAGCAGTTCCGTGTAGCGCCACAAACTGCGCTGGCGGGTCGCCAGAGTCTCTCGGGAAAGCGTCGACGAGGCGGCATGAAGATCGTAACGCGCCAAGAGCGGCCCGCCGCACGTGCATAGCTGCTGGATGCGGTCCGCGGCGTAGCGCGCGTCGCACTTGGAACAAGCAAGTTCTGCGAGCGCGGAGCGCGGCGCCATTCTTATGACCTCAACCCAGGACCGTGTACAACCACCAACGCGGTTGATTCTTGCCGCCGCGCGCGATCTGGCGCATGCAGTACAAGGTCATGCGCTTCCCATTGGTCGTCTCGACGTCGAACCAGTGCTTATGGATGTATGTGTCGCCGCGATCGGTGCGCGTCGTCTTCCAGGTCTTATGCACGTTGGCGACCTCGAACTGTTGATCTCGCCATGTGAATAAGCGCGGTAAACCCGGTTCGCCACGCGACATGGCGGTGAGATCCGCCGATCCGGGCGCCGGCACGATCGGTTCGCTGACGAACTGCGGTTTCGAGGTCATCGCAGCAGCGGCGCGAGAGCGCGCGACAGCTCGTCCGTGTGGCTGATCACCGGTGAACCGTAACCCCGCAGTGGTCCGGGTACTTCTTTCCAGCGCGCTTTGCCATCGTACACGAAAAAGGCGTCCCAGCACAAAGCATTAGTGCCGAGGACGCGTCGTCCGAACCAATCGCCTATGGACAGGTTAGCGACCCAATAGTTTGTCACGCGTTTGTCGGTAAGGATGCTCGAGTCCCACCCGCTCTTGCTGTCAGATGCCAAGACCGAAAACCAGATCGCTTGAATGCGCAGATCGGTACGCGGATGCTTTGCGAGGACCTCTTGCTGCACCCAACGGGCGCCGGCTTGGCACACCGCTCAAGTCGGCGAAAGCAGGAGCACGACCCGCGGTTTACCTGTATCGCGGTTGAATGCCGCGGCCAGTTGATCGACGCCACCAAGGTCATGCAAACCGGTGACGGCACTGGAGTGCCTGCTCTGAACGAAATAGATCGCCGAAATGATGACCACGGCAGCGGCGGTAGCCAACCCGATGAATAGACGAACGCGCGATAGCGACATCACGTGGACAACGCGCCAAAGAGGCTGGTTTGCTTCGTCGCGCCCTCCACCAGTGAAGCGACGCGCACGCCGACCAATCGAACCGGTTTCCCGTCGAAGGCGCGCTTGAGACAAAACACCGCGGCCGCGGTGATGATGCGCGCGTCGTCTGCAGGCTCGGCGAGCGTGGTCTGCTTGCCGTGAATTGCGAAATCCGCCAGTTTGATCTTCACCCCCACGGTGAGCGCGCGCAGCTTGCGCCCGGCAAGGCGCTCTGCGAGTTCCGCCGCTTGCTCGCGGACGGTCTGGGCGAGCACGTTGATGTCCGCCACATCGCGCTCGAAGGTCTGCTCGCTTGAAATGGATCGCATCCGATCATCTTGATGCACGCGCCGGCTGTCCATGCCCCGCGCGAGATCGCGAACTTCAACGCCCCAACGGCCGAAGAGCTCGAAAGCCTGCGCGTCGCTCATGGAAGCGAGCTGCTCGATCCGCTCGATGCCCTTGCGCTGCAGTCGCGCCTGCGTCTTCGGGCCGATGCCCCACAGTCTGCCCACCGGTTTGCTTGCGAGGTATTCCGCCTCGCGACCCGGCTCGACGCAGACCAAGCCATCCGGTTTGCCGTCGTCGCTGGCGATCTTGGCGACCATCTTTCCCGACGCCACGCCGATCGAGATCGTCAACGAGGTCGCCGCGCGCACTTCTTCCTTGATCCGCCGGGCGATTGCTTCGGCCTCTTGTAGCGTGGTGTCGCCGACGTCGAGGAACGCTTCGTCCAAAGACATGCGCTCGACGACCTTTGCATGGCTGCGAAGGATCGCGACGACCGCCTTGCTCGCCTCGTGATACTTCTCGAAGTCCGGCTGGACCACGATCAAATCCGGGCACGATTCCCGCGCGCGATAGAGCGGCGTGGCGCTGCGGATACCGTACGGCCGAGCCTCATACGAGGCGGTCAGCACCACGGCACGGCGGCTCGACCCGGCGACGACCAGCGGCTTGCCACGCAGCGAAGGGTCGTCGCGTTGGGCCACGCTCGCGTAGAACGCGTCGAGATCGGCGTGCAAAATCACTGCAGGCCAATCTTCTTCGCGTCGCCCGCACAGCCCCGCGAGGGGCCGGCCGCGGCCGCCCTGAACAGCAAGCCCGTGCCGGACGCCCGCGTGTATCCCTACCTGCTCGAACCGCAACTCAAACCGCTCATCTGGGGCGGCGACGCTTTGGTCCGGCACTACTACAAGACGGGCGACCCGAACGCCAAGTACGGTGAGTCGTGGGAGTGCTGGGATCAGAACCGGACGCTCAATGGTCCGCTGACCGGGAAAACGGTGGCTGATTTGCGAGAGCGGCTCGGCGCGGAGCTGATGGGGCCGCTGGATCCCAGCCGCATTTTTCCGGTGCTCACGAAGATCATCGATGCGCGCGACTCGCTGTCGGTCCAAGTGCATCCGGGCGATGCCCACGCGCGAGCGCACGAGCACCAGCCAAACGGCAAGACCGAGTGCTGGTACATCCTTTCGGCTGCCGCGGGCGCGCATCTCATCCTGGGCTGGAAGCGCGACACCACCCGCGATGAGTATTTACAGCGCGTGGCTGACGGCTCGCTCACCGAGCTCCTGCGCCCCGTCCCCGTCAAGCCCGGCGACGTCTTTTACCTGCCTGCCGGCACTTTACACGCCATCGGCGCCGGCATCCAACTCTTCGAGACGCAGCAAGCCAGCGACCTCACCTATCGGATCTTCGATTGGAATCGCGTTGACGCCCAAGGCCGGTCGCGCGAACTGCACGTCCAAAAAGCCGCAGACGTTTTGGATTATCGCCGATCTGAGGCTGGCGCGCTCAACCCGCTGGAATACCGTACGGGCGGACTGAACCGCGCTGCGCTAGTAGCGGATCCGCGCTTCACCCTTGAGCGCATCGTTGTGACAAAAACTGGGGGCCAGATCGACCTCGACGGCATGCCGCTCATTCTGTGGGCGCTTGACGGTGGAATCGAGATTTCAGCCGGCGCTGAGTTGGTGCATTTGCCGCCTTACGCGACGGCGCTGATCCCGGCCGCTGCCGGAAGTGTCAAGGTGCGCTCCGGTGACGCAGATGCTAAGCTGCTCGCCGCGGCCGTTCCCGCGGACGCCCGTGCCTTAGCGCGAAGGTTTGCAGCGGCCGGCGTGGATGGCGCAAGCGTCGATAGGTTCGCGGCCCAGTTCTCTACGATCCAGCCTTGACAAGCGCGGGGAACTGCTCGCGCAAGTGCTTCAGCTTCGGCATGTCGTTGAAGACGATGTACGGGTTGTAGGGGTTGTGCGCAAGGAAGTGCTGGTGGTAGTCCTCGGCGGCATAGAAAGCCTTGAGCGGCACGACCTGCGTCACAATCGGATTGCTGAACTTCTTCTCGCGCTCGAGCTGCTTGATGTATGACTCGGCCGCGAGTTTTTGCTGCGGGGTCGTGTAGAAAATCGCCGAGCGATACTGCGTTCCCGTGTCCGGGCCTTGGCGGTTGAGTTCGGTCGGGTCGTGCGCTACCAGGAAATACACCTGCAGCAACTGGTTGAACGAGATCTTTGAGGGGTCGTACGTCACCTCGACGGATTCGGCATGGCCGGTCTCGCCGGTGCTAACGATCTCATAGTGCGCGGTGGCGGCATTGCCGCCGGCGTACCCGGAGACCGCGTTCGAAACGCCCTTCAGCGACTCAAAGACCGCTTCCACGCCCCAGAAGCACCCGCCGGCGAGCACCACTTTTTCGCTTCCGCTTGGCGTCGTGGTGGCCTGGCCCGCAGCCGTGCATCCGAGCAGCAGGCCCGCGAGCACGGCAGCTGCTAGGCTAATTCTTCTTCTCATCATGTCCATTACTACGTACGCGGCACCGGCTTGGATGCCCCAATGTAGCGTTCCGAGCGAAGCTCGGAATCGAACCTGGGCGAAGTAGGTTTCGAACCTACGACCCCTCGCGTGTGAAGCGAGTGCTCTACCGCTGAGCTATTCGCCCTTGTAACAGCGGACCTTTAGGTTCGCTCGGCCTTAAATCTTCCTTCGTTGACGGGCATTTCCTGTGATGCTACACTCTGGAGGTGGCCGTGCAGCCTTCATCTGCGCCGCAGATCGATCCGTTCAAATTCCAAGATTTCGTTCGCCGTATGCGCGACGGTCAAAATCTCGGATTGGGATTTTTGGGCGGGCTCATCGGCGGCTTGATCGGCGCCATCTTGTGGGCGATCATCACCGCGCTCAGCAACTACGAACTCGGCATCATGGCCATCGGCGTCGCGTTCCTCGTCGGCTTCGGCGTTCGCACGCTCGGCAAGGGCGTCGATAAGACGTTCGGCTACCTCGGCGCTGTCTTGTCGCTTCTGAGTTGTGCCGCCGGCAGCTTCTTAGCGGCTGTAGCGATCGCCTCGCGCCAACAACACGTCGACTTCCTGTTCGCCCTGGCGCGACTCACGCCGCATGCGTTCGATATTTTGAAGGACAGCTTCACCTTCATCGATCTTATCTTCTATGCCGTGGCGCTCTACTTCGGCTACCGTTACTCGTTCCGGCAGATCACGCATGCGGAGCTGGCCAACCTCACCTGAAAGGGCCCATTCTTGAGCGGCGCGAAACCGCTCGTCCGCGGGCGCGTAGCTCAGGGGTAGAGCACTACATTGACACTGTAGGGGTCAGAGGTTCGAGACCTCTCGCGCCCACCATCGGAAACCTTGATGCCGCGGACCTCCGTGGCTTTTTCATCCGGTGTGGTACCCTTACCACTATCCGAAAATGCTGACAGATGCTGACCGAATTTTGACCGCATTGCGGCGTCGACTTTGGTCGCCGCGCTCACGTCTAGCGCCGGCACGACGTGACTGTAAACGTCAAGCGTCATACGAGTTGTGCTGTGGCCAAGGCGATCCGCAACTACTTTGGGGTGAATGCCTTCGCTCAGCATTTCAGTCGCTGCGGTGGATGCCAACAATCGGATCAAGACCGTGACGAGCAATCCGACCGGCGTCTCACTGGTTTTTACCTACGACAGCGGGACCAACTGCGGCACGGGTGATCTCTGCTCGGCTCAGGAGTCAGACGGAAAGATTTGGAGCTATCAGTATCAGGATTTGGGGCCAAATCCGGGTGATCAGCACAACCTCACTCGGGTCACCGATCCGCTCGGGCACGTAGTAGAGCAAACCGCTTTCGCGCAGGTTCTGCAGTTCGGCAACTACTGTTGCATTAGCGTTCCGACGAGCCAGTCGACCGATGGCGGCCAGAATACGCTGACCTTCTCCTACGCCCTTTCGAACAATGGGTATAAGACGTGGCTTCATACCACGGTTACCGATGGGCTGAATCGAACGACAGTTTATTATTCCGACAGCATACGCTTTGTGCTCATTAGCGTCACGGGGACCATGACCGGCGGTGGCAATCAATCTGTCACCTACAACTACGATCCATACTTCCGCTTGATTTCGCGTGCCGATGGCAATAGCCACGCGACCACATATGGCTATGGGCGCGACACAACCGCAAGCGGTCTTGGTTACTCATACATCATCCAAGCCATTCCCGGTCCGAACTCGATCACGGAGCAACTGGCGAGTGGGCTTAACCGCGTAACGAATATCTCATACTACGCGCTCGGTGACCTGCGACAAGATCTCCCAAACACCATTTCAGTCCCATCCGTCGACACCCCGGGCAACACGGAAACGATAACGGACACATTCGGCACCAACGGACTACTCACATCGCAAGCGACTCAGGGTTACATCGGGGGTTCCGCAACGACCTACACCACTGGATTTTCCTACGATACCAAGGGTCGACTTCAGCAGATTACGGGTCCGCGGACCGACGTCGTTCAGCACACCACTGTCGCATACTACCCAGACACTGACTCCGACATGGCGCGCCGCGGCCAACCCCAAACCATTACCGATGCACTCAGCCATGTCACCACGCTTGCAGCCGATGCAGCTCCTAACAATACGTACAACGTTTTTGGGAACCCTCTGAGCGTGGCGGACCCCAACGGTGTCGTTACCGACTTGAGCTATGATGCGCGCGGGCGAACGCTTTCCTCAACCATCAAAGGAGTGACGGGCGATCCGACAGCGCTGACAACCTCTTACGTTTACGACGCCGCCGGCAGGCTCATCAAAATCATACGACCGTTGCTCAACGGGTTGAGTCTAACCTACGATACGAGCAATCGGTTAACGGACATGACCCGGTTCACCGCCAGCACGAATCTCCTGGAGGAACAAATCGTGCTTGGCTACGATGTCATGAGCCAGTTAACTTCCCGGCTCGCTCAGGCATGCACGACGCCGGCAGTTTCGTGCAGCGCGTGGAGTACAAAGCAACAAGAGAGCTTCCAGTACGATAGCTTCGGGCGTGTGAAAGAAATCGACCACCCGGTCCCGAGCGGATCAAAAATACTCTACGGCTACGATTTGGCGGGCAACCTTAACTCAATCCAAGACGAAAATCACAGCACGGCGAACTCGACATACAACTATGATTTTGCCAACCGCCTCACCAGCGTCGTGCAGACGTTAGCGGGCGCGCCGGGCAATCAAATTACGACCAGCTTTGGGTACGACCTACACGACAATCTGAACTCGCTTATCGACCCCAACAGCAATCAGACCACGTACGCCTTCGACGACTTCGATCGGGTAAGGCAGCAGACGTCGCCGGTGAGCGGAGTCAGCACCTATGCCTATGATCCTGACGACAACCTGCTGACGTTCTCAGACGCCAATGGAGCGATGACCACGCGCAGTTTCGATGCGCTAGACCGCGTGCTGTCGGCGATGTCTGTGCGCAGCGGGCTCACGACAGAGACCGTGAATTGGGCCTACGACGACGCCACCAGCGGCAACTTCGGCATTGGGGTCTCAAGAACATCACAGACCCCTCGGGATCGACGACCTATACCTACGACCGGCGCGGGCTGCTCAAAACCGAAGCGCCCACTATCTTGGGCAACGCGTATTCTCTGGCCTATGCTTACGACGGCAACGCCAACCGCACGAGCATTACATACCCGGACGCCAACGCCGTCATGTATACCTTTGATTTTGCCGACCGGCCTCTCTCGGCGACTTTGGGAAGCACGACCTTTGTGTCGAGCGCTACATACGCGCCGTTCGGGCCGCTGACCACCCTTTCGTTCGGGAACGCAAGGACACAGACGCTTACTACGACCTCCGCTATCGCCCGACCGAGAACAAGTTGTGTTGCGCGAGACACGGAGCGTCGCTCGCGGACTACACGTATGCCGAGGACGGGGTTGGCAATATCACGGGAATCACCGACACCGTGAGCACGGGATTCAACCGGACGTTTGCCTACGACGACCTAAATCGGCTGATCACGGCCAATTCTGGCGCCTCCCTGTGGAATTCCGGCTCCTACACCTACGATTCCATGGGCAACATGAAGACCTTGGGGTTGGGCAGTGCTCGGACGGCGACATTTAGCTATTCAGGCACGCTTCCAAAACTAACGTCGGTGACAGAGAACGGCACGCCGCGATCTGTGGCCTACGACGCGGTGGGCAACGAGACGGCTGTGGGCACGGCGACGTATGCCTATGGCACGCGCAACCAGCTCGAATCGGGCGACGCGCTCACCTACACCTACGACGGTTGGGGGCGGCGGCTTGTGACCTCTGGCAGTTTGGGCACCCGCTACTCGTTCTTTACTCCTGGCATGACGTTGCTCTCGGAATCAGCACTGACGATTTCCGGAAGACCTGCGATCGCTTACAAATACATTTGGTTCGCGGGCAGGCCCATCGCGCAAGTGGACGGCGCGGGCACGCACTGGACCTTCTCCGATCACTTGGGAACGCCTGAGATTCAAACCAATAGTAGCGGCGCGATCGCTTACCAGGCAGAGTACGAACCGTATGGAAAAGTCTTCGCGTTGCGCTCGGGCGACGTGCACCAGCCGCTACGACTGCCAGGCCAAGTGGCGGAACAATTCGACACTGGGGCGAATGGTGCGACCGAGCGAAACTATAATGTGTTTCGGTGGTATCGGCCGGGATGGGGTAGGTATTCGCAGGCAGATCCGATTGGGCTAAACGGCAATTATAATCTTTACCGGTACGTGGAGGACGATCCTGTATCTCTTGATGACCCCTTCGGTCTCAGGCATCTCACGCCGTGCGAAAAGTTAGTGCTCCGTCCCTACATTCCGCAAATCGACTTGAACAATGCGAATATTCACGAGGGTGAGGTTCCTTGGTGGCTCGGTAAAGACTATGGGGGAGTCACGCTAGAAAATAACATCTATTTTCGTCCCGGCGTATATGACCCCACGACCTCTTATGGGTTGGCTCTGCTCGGGCACGAATCGTTTCATGTTGGTCAATACCGAACGGGGATGACGCGTGCCGATTATCTGTGGGAAGGATTCTGGCATGGCGGTGGTCAGGAAAATAGGTACGAAAAACCGGCGTACGCCTTGCAACGACGCATCTATTCAGATTTGGTCAAAGCAGGATTTGAGGGCTGCGAACTATGCGGACGATAAAATACGCGGCTGCAGCATGTTTGGCAGCGGCGCTGAGTTTCATGGGATGCGCGCCATCTGTCAACGAGAGTCCTTGGCAGGGGCACGAACCCGTTATTGACGCCTTCTTCCAGCAACCGAGCAAAATTCAAATGTTGACATTCAAGTCCTATTCGCTTGACGACCAGTATGCGATATTCTTGTACGGCAACCAAGTCCTCGAACCTCCCGCGATACAGTTAGCGACGGCGTTTGGTGCGGAAGGCCAGCAGGTTGTCCCATATCTGTCCGCTCATCTTGAGCGCACGTCCCGTGACCTAACAGTCAGGGATTTGGTTTTCGTATTTCGCGAGATGGATCGCCAGAGAGCATACAATGTCGGCAAAGACACGACACTGATGAATCTCTTGAGGGAGGCCGTTTCCAAAATGAAGGATCCGGTTTGGAAACGGATTGCTGAGAGAGACTTAGCTGTTCTCAGATGAGAAAGTTCCATCGCAAAAATTCATCAGGGCGGTCTCCGGGTACGACGTCGTGGGTAATCTGCAGACCGTTCAAGACGAGAACCCCTCGAGCGCCAACACGAAGTACGCGTATGACGCGGCGCATCGTTTGCTCTCAGCCACCCAAACGCTTACCGGCACGTTCAAACTCTTCCTCTCGCCGTATGGCGGCTTTCGCTCGATGCAGCTTGTCCGTTCCCTAGCCTTCGTTAGCAGTGAGGGCCACCACCGAATTGCGTATGTGTATCATGCCACCTTCGAGAACGGTGACTTGCTGTACACCTTTTCCTTTGACAGCGACGGCTTTGTGGGGGGTGTGGCGGCTGGCAGACAAAAGAAGGTCAGTATATTTTTACCGTTAGCGCCTATCTAAACTCAACACATCGACCCTTTCGGTAACACGGTGTTCAAATCTGTACCGGGCAGTCGAGCTTGTCGCGGGTTTCAACGACCTGCCCTCTTATTGTGAATGTTCGCGTTGAAGCGAGAGCGGTAGCACCTTGAAGCTGCGAATAGTGGGCCAAACGTCGCTCGGCCTTATGCTGGGGTTCATTCCAGTTGCTCTGTTTTGGTGGTACTGCACACAGATTAAGGTGCATTATGTCCTAAGTTCGAACATCGAGGGCGAGGGAGTCCTGTGGACATCTTTCTTAATGACGGCGTCATGGATGCTGTGTGCCACGCCGGCATATATCGTCGTCTTCAAGCGTCCGGAGAAAGTTTCGCGCTTGGTTGCCCCGTTGCTCTTGGTACTATTGTCGCCCCTATTCGTGATATCGGCGTTTAACAGCATCGAGCAGATCGTTTGTTATGGAGCCATCGATCACCCGAGGTTGCTCTCTTGGTTTAGAGCGATGTCAGGCGATGTCGTTTACCTGCTGCTCGCATCTGTGCTAACTTGGCTAATTGGATTCGCGGCGGCAGGTGTTCGCTGGCGAGGTACGCGTGCTGAGCCAGTCCTTGGAATATTAGCCATGTTGCTAGTCCTCGGCTATGTGATTTTTTGGATCTGGTCCTTGAACCATATCCGTTGGTGAGGTCACCTTGCCCAAGAGGCGATTTGGCCGGAATCGAGGGTTGTAGCATCACAGGAAGGGCGCCCAGATTAACCGAGATAAGTGCTGACCAAATGCTGACCAACAGTCGGATACGGGGGCGAATTCAATAGCACTCAACAACACGGGGGCTGCCGCAATCACTCGAAAAGTGTCTTCTTCCGCTCTTTGACACTGTAGGGGTCAGAGGTTCGAGACCTCTCGCGCCCACCATCAGAAACCATGATGCCGCGGACCTCCGCGGCTTTTTCATCCGCTCCAGCACCCCTATCACTACCCGAAAATGCTGACAGATGCTGACCGAATTTGGACCGCATAGCGGTATCCAACTTGAGCGCCGCGCTCGTTTCTAGCGCCGGCACCACGTGACTGTAAACGTCGAGCGTCATGCGCGTTGTACTGTGGCCGAGGCGATCTGCTACTACTTTGGGATGAATGCCCTCGCTCAGCATTTCTGTCGCTGCGGTGTGGCGAAGCGAATGTGGGCCGATACTGCCAATGCCAACCCTTACAGCTAGAACGGGCTCAATCGCTTGACGAATATCTCGTACTACCCGCTCGGTGACCCGCGCCAAGATCTCCCAAACATCATCTCTATCCCGTCCGTCGACACCCCGGGCAACACGGAAACGATAACGGACACGTTCGGCTCTAACGGACTACTCGCATCGCAAGCGACTCAGGGTTATATCGCGGGTTCCGCCACCGCCTACACGACCGGATTTTCCTACGATACCAAGGGTCGGCTTCAGCAGATCACGGGTCCCCGGACCGACGTGGTGCAGCACACGACTGTCGCCTATTACCCAGACAGCGACACCGACATGGCGCGCCGCGGTCAACCCCAAACAATCACCGATGCACTCAGCCATGTCATCACGCTTGCAGCCGATGCAGCTCCTAACAATACGTACAGCATTTTTGGGGATCCGCTGAGTGTGGCGGATCCCAACGGCGTCATCACCGACTTGAGCTATGATGCGCGCGGGCGAACGCTTTCCTCAACGATCAAAGGGGTGACAGGCGATCCGACACCGCTGGCAACCTCCTACGTCTATGACGCCGCGGGCAGGCTCACCAAAATCACACGACCGCTGCTCAACGGGTTGAGCCTGACGTACGACACGAGTAATCGGCTGACCGACGTGATACGGTTCACCGCCAGCACGAATCTCCAGGAGGAGCAAATCGTGCTTGGCTACGACGTCACGAGTCAGTTGACTTCCCAACTCGCTCAAGCATGCACGACGCCAGCGGTTTCGTGCAGCGCGTGGAGTACAAAGCAGCAGGAGACCGTCCAGTATGACAGCTACGGGCGCGTAAGAGAAATTGACCACCCTTTCCCGAGCGGATCGAAGATCTTGTACGGCTACGATTTGGCCGGGAACCTAAACTCAATCCAAGACGAGAATCACAGCACGGCGAACTCGACATACAACTATGATTTTGCCAACCGCCTCACCAGCGTCGTGCAAACGTTGGCAGGTGCGCCGGGCAATCAAATCACGACTAGCTTCGGGTACGACCTGCACGACAATCTGAACTCGGTTATCGACCCCAACAGCAACCAGACCACGTACGCCTTCGACGACTTTGATCGGGTAAGACAGCAGACGTCGCCTGTGAGCGGGGTCAGCAGCTACGCCTACGACCCCGACGACAACCTCCTGACGTTCGCAGACGCCAACGGAGCGATGACCACGCGCACTTTCGATGCGCTGGACCGCGTGCTTTCTGCGATGTCTGTGCGCAGCGGTTTCACGACAGAGACCGTGAATTGGGCCTACGACGACGCCACCAACGGCAACTTCGGCATCGGGCGCCTCAGGAACATCACCGACCCCTCGGGATCGACAACCTACACCTACGACAGGCGCGGTCTGCTCAAGACCGAAGCGCCCACGATCTTGGGGAATGCGTATTCGCAGGCCTATGCGTACGACGGCAACGCCAACCGTACGAGCGTCACCTATCCGGACTCCTCAGTGGTTAATTATACCTTTGATTTCGCGGACCGGCCACTATCGGCGACCCTGGGAAGCACGACCTTTGTGTCATCGGCGAGCTACGCGCCGTTTGGGCCGCTGACCAGTCTTTCGTTCGGGAATACAAAAACGCAGACGCTCAGCTACGATCTCCGCTATCGCCCGACCGAGAACAAATTGTGTTGCGGGAAACACGGAGTAGCGCTCGCAGACTACACATATGCCGAGGACGGGGTTGGCAACATCACGGGCATCACCGACACCGTGAGCACGGGATTCAACCGGACGTTTGGCTATGACGACCTCAATCGCTTGATTACCGCCAATACAGGCGCTTCGCTGTGGGTCACGGGCTCATACACTTATGACTCCATGGGCAACATGAAGACCTTGGGGCTGGGCGGTTCTCGGACTGCGTCATTCAGCTACTCAGGAACACTTCCAAGACTCACGTCCGTGACGGAGAACGGCACGCCGCGATCTGTGGCCTACGACGCGGCGGGCAACGAGAGCAACGTGGGCACGGCCACGTACGGCTACGGCACGCGCAACTTGCTCGAATCGGGCGACACGCTCACCTACACCTACGATGGCTGGGGGCGGCGTCTTGTGACCTCTGGCAGTCAGGGCACCCGCTACTCGTTCTTTAGTCCTGCCACGGCGCTGCTCTCGGAATCGGCGCTGACCATGTCCGGAAGACCTGCTATCGCTTACAAATACATTTGGTTCGCGGGCAGACCCATCGCGCAAGTGGACGGCGCGGGCACGCACTGGGCCTTTGCCGATCACTTGGGAACGCCGGAGATTCAAACCAATACCAGCGGCACGATCACTTACCAAGCAGAGTACGAGCCGTACGGAAGAATCTTTTCGTTGCGCTCGAGCGACGTGCACCAGCCGCTTCGACTGCCGGGCCAGGTGGCGGAGCAATTCGACACTGGGGCCAATGGCGCGACGGAGCGTTCATACAACAATTTCCGCTGGTATCGGCCGGGCTGGGGAAGGTATTCTGAGGCGGATCCGCTTGGGTTGGTCGCTGGAGCGAACGGATATCCTTACGTTTTGGATAATCCCGGCGGGAGAATCGACCCTCTGGGGTTGCACCCCGGACCGAGTATTACGGCGGTGGGCTATTTCCAGTATGCCCTCGATCCCGTCTACAGGCAGCAGTACAACGACTTGCTACTTGGGGCGGGTATTGTTGGGCTAAATGTGGTTCCCGTCGTTGGTGAGGTCTTGGATGTCGTTGCCGCGGCCCGGATCGCCGGCCTGGGCGCAGCACTCCTTCGTTTGGAACAATCGGCGCAAGAGGAAGAACCTGGTCCGCTGTGTCCGAACTCTCCAATTGTAATCGGCGAAAACATGAATCGCGTCCGTGCGGCCGCCGCCGAATTAGGAGCTAGGACCTACTCGGGATTCCCAAACGCAGAGGGTCTAGCCGGTTCAAACCTTGCGGAGGCGCAACTTTCCCATAACGCCGAGTGGCTTCTTGGAGAACTTCGGGGAGGAAGCACTGTAATAGACATCGGGCCGGACATCCGCGGGTTAAATTACCCGGGAATAACCAGTGACAGTTACAGTTTGGAGCTGCAGCTCCTCGAGCAGTTTCCCAACACGCTAATGTTTGGGGTTAAGTATCCATGAGCAGGGGACCGAACGTCTTTTCAAAGGAAGCTTTCGTATCAAGCGTTCGCGAGCATTTTGGTCCGTTTTTGAGACGGCTCGGATACAAGGAGCAAGACACCCTGGAAGATCGCAACAATTTCGTGGAACACCGGTATATCGATCACGATCAATTCGTGAGCGTCGGCATCGAGCGTCGCGAGCGGCGCACATATATACTGGTTGGGCGTTTAAGCGAGGGACGAATCCCTCTTCTTCGCTGGCGAACACCAGCATCACCATCTGACGTGAACGAGGTTGGTCTTGAGAAACTCATTCAGGTTGCGCGTAGGGCTCGGCAGCTCAGCGGCCCCGAGCCCGGTCAGTACGAATCTGAAGGTCCGGCATCAGTGGATGCTGCTTTAGAATCTCTCGCTCATGCGGTTGAAGAGTACGCGCGGGACTTGTTCGCCGGAGACCGTGAGGCTTGGTCCCGTGCAGTCCAACTATTGTTCCAACGAATCGAATCGTCCGACCGCTAATCCAACTGTCCACGTGACACAAGTGAGGGTATATTTAAGGAGGGTGGAATCCGAACTAACTCTTTTGGATTGCGACTTAGGCAAGACAATCCTGTGGACGAATGCTCGCGTGCGATCCCTGCCTCAGAAGCGCAATAGTTCTGCTGACCAAATGCTGACCAACTACACGATACACGACAGACTGCCAGCCGGCCAGCCAGCACGAGGAGCGACTGAAAGACACCAGGAACTACGTCTTCCGCTCTTTGACACTGTAGGGGTCAGAGGTTCGAGACCTCTCGCGCCCACCATCGGAAACCTTGATGCCGCGGACTTCCGCGGCTTTTCATCCGGTGTGGTACTGTTACCACCATCCGAAAATGCTGACAATTGCTGACCAAGTACTGCTCGGACTGACTCATCTCCCCGACCTCTACACGTCGCTGAGGCTTGCGCTTGATGTCGACGCTTCCATCGGGGGTGGATGCGGACCGGACGCCGCAATGGTATCATAAGACCGGAAGAATGCGGAATAGTCGTGCTACCACACGCATCGAGGCTTTTCGTTCGGTTTGGACATGGGGAGGCATCATGAGACTAGTACATTCTACATTTGTTGGACTATTCGCGTGCGCAGCATGCCTGAAATTGGATCTGTCTGCCGCAATGGTGGCTGCCGCCGTTCTTATTCTCCCGTTGTCTGCGTTGGCCGCTACGAACCCATTGGCCCCACCGTCTTTCGTGCTCCAATGCGAGGAAGTCAACCAACAGGTCTGGATCAAGAATGTCGGCGCCGCGCCAGTACCTGCGGGGACGGTCTCGAAATGGCAAATCCCTAAACGTGTCGTTCAGGAGCAAGGGGTAAATTATACCGAGGTCGCCCTAAGCGGTATCTACAAATTCTCCCAACCTTTGAATCAGCAAGGAACGGTAGCCCTCAATATTGGCCCCACCCCTGCGCCCGTGCCAAGCAACGCGCCACCCCCCGATCCGGCCACCCAGATGGCGGTGGCGCTGCTGCTTGCGGGACTCATGCCGCGAGCATGCACGATTGGCGTGGCGACTAGCTCTGATCTGCTGCAGGCTCGGCCGTTTCATGTGGTAGCCGTCAACCCCGGTACGCCGACAGGCGTGTCCGCGGGCCGAGCAGGTGCGGACACGGTCTTCTTGACCTGGGTCGGCGGGGTCGCCACCGCCCATTTCTACGTTTTCGACATAACGACGGCATCTAATCCGCCGTCCGATTACCACAACTGGCGGAATCCAGTGATCGTCGAGGGTAACGTTCTCAAGGCGACCGTATCGATTTCGCGCGCGACGAAGCCGCAGACCAACTACTATATGGTGTGCGCGGCGAACGCCGGTTCCACAATCGTGAACTGCTCTCAGCCGTTGGCTGAGAGCATCGTACCCCTGACCCCGCAGCAAGGACCGTTGGTGCGGCCGCACTAGCACGCGCGCCTGGGGTCAGTCACCGCAGCGGGCGCTGTTGCGCGTTCGCCAAACTTCGATCTGTGTACGCTGTCGTTCTCGCACTTCGCGATACGCCGCCCAAACGTCCCGGTGACCTGGTGACCATATGGATCTTCACCGCGTCAGGGTCCAGGGAGAATGACTCCGCGAGAATGCTGACCAATTGCTGACCAACTGCCGATATTGGCAGCAACTAACTGGTACCAGACGGCACGAGAAGTGCCGTAATCACTCGAGTTCGGCGGGCCCAAGTCAGGCCCCGAGAAACGCGCACTCTGAGCACTCGTAAGGAGGCCTCTCATGCGGCGAGCTATTTTGTTGGCAGCAATCTGTGCTTTGACGGCCGGCCCTCTTCTGGTCCACCAAGCCGCGCGTGCTGACGGTTCAGCAGGCCCAGTGTACTATTCCAACGGCGACGTCGCCGTGGCGACCGCGAAATGCGGGCCAGGCGAGACGTGCGCCACGATCACGACAGCGAGCGGCGACCAGATCAAGATCCTGACAGGCGGCTCGGGTCATTGCAACCCATACGTGTTGACGTTTATGCGTTATGTCAAAGGGCAGCTCGACGCGGTCTGGTCCACGCCCACCGATCGCAATCCCGACCAGCCCGGCGGCAGGATGAGCGGCCCCAAGTGTGGTGGTTTCCACAATACACGCATGAATCTCGAAGGCGGAGTCATCGACATGGGCATCTTCCAGAACCGCGACGGCACCATCTTCGTCCAGTTCTTCCGAGGCTCGCTCACCAAACCGTCCTAGGCCACATGTGCATCTCCATCTGGGCGATCTGATCAGCCTGTTCGACGACACAAAACGTACTCTGGCTAAGGCCTAGCTGGCAGTGGAAGAACCTTCGCGTTGGATGTGTCCGCCGCCGCTCATTAGGCTAACTTCATTGCGTCGGCAGCTTCCCGTCGCAGGCCAGGGCCGCGCGCACTGATCTCCACACCGTTCGAGTTTCCCGAACCCGACACTGTGGTTGCGGTACTCGAAGCCCGATCATGCCGCGCGCAACCAGCAGAGGCTTGGCCCGTTGGCGGTCTTGTACGTAGTTAGCCCAACGGCAGCGTCGCCTCGGCAATGGTGGGTAATAGCACTAAAGGTGACGGTTCAATGTTATTGCGGGTCTCAAACGGAACATGAGCGGCGTGCAGGTGTATTTGATTGACGGGACCTATGAATTGTTCCGGCATTTTTTCGCACTACCGTCTGCGGCAGACGCGAATGGACGAGAGGTGGGCGCCGTGCGCGGTGTCCTGGCTTCGGTTTTATCCATGCTCGAGCGCGGCGCCACGCATGTCGGTGTCGCAACCGATCACGTAGTAGAGTCCTTTAGGAACGACCTATATAGCGGATACAAAACCGGTGAAGGTGTGCCTCCTGAACTGCTCTCGCAGTTCCCTATGTTAGAAGAAGCGCTAGAGGCGATGGGAGTCATGGTCTGGCCGATGGTTTACTACGAAGCCGATGATGCTCTGGCTTCCGCGGCGGTCAAGGCCTCGCGAGATGCTCGTGTAAGCCGCGTGTTCATTTGTACACCTGACAAAGATCTAAGTCAGTGCGTTGTGGGCACGCGGGTCGTTCAGCTGGACCGTAGACGCGACATCCTGCGCGACGAGGACGGCGTGGTGGCCAAGTTCGGGGTGATGCCGAAATCGATTCCGGACCCAAGGACGGAGTTGGCAACATCACGGGGATCACGGACACCGTTAGCACGGGATTCAACCGGACGTTTGTTTATGATGACCTAAATCGGCTGGTCACGGCCAATTCGGGGGCTTCTCTGTGGAATTCCGGCTCCTACACCTATGATTCCATGGGCAACATGAAGACCTTAGGATTGGGCAGCTCTCGGACGGCGTCATTCAGCTACTCAGGCACGCTTCCAAAACTCACCTCTGTAACGGAAAACGGCACGCCGCGCTCGGTGAGCTACGATGCGGTCGGCAACGAGACAGGCGTCGGCACGGCAACGTACGGCTACGGCACGCGCAACTTGCTCGAGTCCGGCGACGCGCTCACCTATACATACGATGGCTGGGGGCGGCGTCTCGTAACCTCTGGCAGTTCGGGCACCCGCTACTCGTTTTTTAGCCCGGGCATGGCGCTGCTCTCGGAATCGGCGCTGACGATGTCCGGAAGACCTGCCGTCGCTTATAAATACATTTGGTTCGCGGGCAAGCTCATTGCACAGGTGGACGGCTCGGGCACACACTGGACCTTCTCCGATCCCTTAGGAACGCCGGAGATTCAAACCAATAGCAGCGGCACAATAACCTACCAGGCCGAGTACGAGCCGTACGGAAAAGTTTTTGCGCTGCGCTCTGGTGACGTGCACCAGCCGCTACGACTGCCGGGCCAGGTGGCGGAACAATTCGATACAGGAGCGAACGGTGCAACGGAGCGCAGCTACAACAATTTTCGTTGGTACCGGCCGGGTTGGGGTAGGTACTCGCAGGCAGATCCGCTTGGACTCTTCGCCGGTTACAACACCTATAGTTACGCGGCCAATCAACCCGTAAACAATCGAGATTCATCTGGTTTGTACTGGAGGTACGTCGACCCGAAACTTTGGCGTACCCTATTCGATCCGAATCAAGGTATGCTGGCTCAAAGCGCGATCTTTAGATGCTTATGGGGAAAGGTAGCCAGCGATCCTCGGCCGTACACGATACAGTTATCCAAAGAAACAAAAGGAAACCCGGGGCTATTCACACCGAGCGGGGATGCCCCGGACCTTGGCAATCCCACGGGCAGCATAACAGGCGGCGCGATAAGGTTAGATCCCGGCCCAGCTCAAACGCCGTACAACCGATATTCGATCGAGGACACCATTGCTCACGAGGTCACTCATGCGACGGACTCTCTTGATGACTCGCGATACTGGGCAGATGTGATCGCGTTAGTTTACTTCAAATCACCGACTGGTGTGGGCCGTATCCTAGCTGACCAAGAAGAAGTAAACGGATATTGGGGTGAAGGCCGGGTTGACTCACAATTGAAAGGTGTGTCTTGGGGCGGTCCGTGGATGAACCAGGATTGGAAGGACTTCAGCAAGCATTACAAGCCGACTGCTTCCGCAGTGAGCGAAAGAGCGTGTATATGCACAGGACTATAGTGGGAGTGAGGATCAAGGCAGCAATTCCTGCCGTTGCCGTGCTCTTTGCGTGGCTGACTTTCGGGTGTAGCTCTACAGTGCGTGCAACGGAACCTGAAGGACCGCGCCAGGCCCGGCAGGTTGGGGCGCTCGAGGGGCAACGCGTATTAGCGCCGTTGAAAGGTTCAGTCTTGCGCGCAGTGTGCGTCGCGCAAGGCGCATTTCTGCACGACTTAAAAAAGAACGGAGTAAGTCGCCCTCAGAGCGATATCATTGTCTCCGCAGTTTCGTTCCAAGGGAGGATCATCGTAAGCTTTAGGATCCTAATGCCAGCTACCCAGGTTGAAAAACGTGTTTGGGACTACGAGGTTGACCCGACTTCCTTTCGCGTTCTTGCAGCGGAGGTAGAGAACCCAAGGAAGTAGAGAGCCAAAATCGCTACGCTGGCTGGAACCGCGGAGCCTGGTCCCGTGCCATCGGGCTACTGTTGAAATCCTTGGGCTTTTTCGAGGTAATCTGCTAGGAGCCACCGGGCTCCGATGAGCCAGGCGCTGCCCTTAGAGGCGTTTGAGGGGCTGCGTGCGTGGAGTCCGAGGGCCAAGACCTGGCTGGCAATTTTGCTGACCAAATGCTGACCAACTGCGTAATACGGGCGTGAATTCACCAGCACCAGACGGCACGAGGTGTGCCGCAATCACTCGAGAAGCGCCTTCTTCCGCTCCTTGACACTGTAGGGGTCAGAGGTTCGAGACCTCTCGCGCCCACCACCGGAAACCTTGATGCCGCGGACTTCCGCGGCTTTTTCATCCGGTCTGGTACTTTTACCACCATCCGAAAATGCTGACAAATGCTCACCAAATTTTGACCGCATAAAGGTGACAACCGCGCATTACCGCAACGGGGAAGAGCCAAATTGGTTTCCAAACGGCAACAGAGGAGGAACTCTATGGACAACCTTAATCGACGATCGGCTTTGGTAGTGTTAGGATGCATAGCCGCTACGGTTGCAGGGGTGAGGCCCGCGGCTGCGGATACGATGACAAAAAGCAATGACACGACGCTGGCCCCCGGTGTCGTGCAGCGTGTCTATGGCGGGAACCCATCAATTATTCCCGCATATAAGAGTGTCTCGATGCGTGACTTCATCGTGCAGCCAGGCTCGAAGTCTGGCCCCAACGCCTCGATGAAGAATGACATGGTCTGCCATATCACGCAAGGAGAGCTTCGGGTCACACAAGACGGCAAGACCTTTGCGGCGACGGCGAACTCCGTCTGGACTTGCGCTAAGGGTACGATAGAGCAAGTGTTCAACGACGGAACCGTGGTTGCCATAATGAGGATCACGGATCTGATGGCTTAAGGACCTCATGAAAAAAGAACCCGGTGCAGAGCCGGGTTCTCCCCTACTGCACGTACTCCGAATCCGTCCTCTTCGGAAAGAGCACCACACTCACGAAAATTGCTGACCAAATGCTGACCAACTGCACGCTACGTGACGGATTAGAAGCGACCAGCCAGCACGAGAAGCAACTCAAGAACACCAGGAACTACGGCTTTCTTTCTTTGACACTGTAGGGGTCAGAGGTTCGAGACCTCTCGCGCCCACCACTCGAAAGGTTGACGTCGTAGGAATTGAGTCGTTCCAGCGAGGCATTCTGAAATGTGTAGAAATATAAGGACACTCTTCAACTTCGAGCCGCCGGTGAGCGCCGAGGACGTTCGGTCGGCTTCGCTTCAGTTCGTAAGAAAAATCAGCGGTTTCAACAAGCCGTCCAAAATAAACCAAATCGCGTTCGGCGCTGCAGTAGATGAGATAGCTCGCGCCTCGACCCGTCTGCTTCGTGCGCTCGAAACGAATGCAGCACCCAAAAATCGACACGAGGAAACCGCACGGGCGAAGGCTCGCGCCCTCAAGCGATTCGGTCTCACCCCACAGGCAGGGCAATACTAGCGCGGAGTTTTCGTGCTTTTCGGATTCATTGACACTGTAGGGTCAGAGGTTCGAGACCTCTCGCGCCTCCAGTGCATCTACGTGGGCCGGTCGCACCCGAAGGGGTTTTTTTAGATGCGCCCGGTCTGCTCCATTCAGGGTCATGGCTGGATGATGACCTGCACGTTGAGCGAGAAGTTGCCGTACCCCGATGCGCACTGGTTGTTGTCGTGGAAACCGCTCGTATCTTCGTTACCGCCCATCAGCAAGAATCCGTAGTCCGGCCAATTCCCTTTCGCGAAGTTGTTGATCGCGGACGACACGTCGATGCTGTAGTTCGAGCCCGAGATCTTTACCCCGGGCATGTTGACGCTCTCGCTGTTGCTGCTCCACGGGATGCCGCTGATGAAGTCATTGTTCGGGATCAGGTCCTGCGCGTTCGACCAGTCGCTCGTCGGCAGGTGCACGGCGGCGAGGCAGCTGGCGTTGCTGCCATCCACCCGCTGGAACGCCAGGGTGGCGCTTTTGACGCTAGCCTTCGAATTGCGCAAGAGAATGCCCGCGCTACCTAGTTCGAAATTCACCGCGCCCTGATAGACGAGCGTGTCTTCGTAACAGGTGACGCCGATCGAGCTTCCATAGTCGTGGACAAAGCCGACCGTCAGACCGGGACCTGGCGCTGTGCCCGTTGTGCTCAAGCCGCACCCAGGACCGGGGAACGAGTAACTGTAGTGGTGGTATACGGTGCGCGAGTTATTAAGCGTCAAGTTGAAGTTGCGCACGACCGGCGTGTCGACCGCGCCGTTCACGCAATACGGTCCGCTGTCGCTCGACTCCGCATGGCCGGCAAAGGCAGTGACTGCGTAGCACTTGCCGCTAAAGCCGTCGCTCGGCTTGGTCACGAGCGCCAGCGTCACGTCTTTTCCATTGTTCTGTTTGACCACGAAAGTATGCTGCCCGCCGTCGACGCGATAGACATTATAGCCGCCGATGCAGTTGGAGCAGGCATTTGGGGCGCTCCAAATAAGCGCCAGCCAACCATTGCTGAATCCGGCCGAGCAGGCAAGACCGCCGCCGAAGCCGCCGTGCGCGGTGCACACCTGCGGATCGTTCGTGCTGTTCAAGGAGCCGGGAGTTGGAGGCGGCGTGGGTCCGGGGGTCGGCGTCGCGAGGACGCAGTTGACCGTGAAGTGGACCTCGTTCGAGTACACGTCGGCTTGGCCCCCGGAGATGTTGTGCACCCATATTTGGTCGAAGGTGACGCCGCTGGTCGACGACGAGATCGGGATGGAGTCGTTCACCGCGACCGGGCCGCTCGGCAGCGTCAGCGTAGCGCCGTTGACGACGTGTTGCGCGCTACTGACATAGCGGTTGAAGCTGTAGGTGACTTTGGTGCCGACCGTACCGCTGATCGTGCCGCTGAACTTGACGGTGACTGGACAGCCGTTATACGAACTCGGCCCGACGACCGAGAGCGCCGCGGTGACCGCCGCATTCGCAAGTCGCGGTTGGATGATCAAGAAGCAAAGCGCGAGCGTCGCGAACAGCCATATCTTCATATCGTCATGCCCTTTCAAAGCAATGAGTGTCTCCACGACTATAACGCCATCTTGGCCGCCGCTGTTACGCCAAACGCGACGTGCTCTTCGGGTAGTTCCCGTGCGGGTGGGTCGCCAGCCAGCGCTTCGCGCGCGCCGCGAGGTATTCACAGTCCTCCAAGAGCCATGGTTCGCGTGTGCTACGCATGCGCTTCACTGTCGGCGCCAAAAGCGTCCAATACTGAATGATGATCGGCGATGCGTACTCGAGGTAGGCTTCCTCGTCGATGAGACCATTTTTCATCCAGGCGCCGATGTGTTCGAACCACGCTATGACGTGACGCTCGGGATGAAGCGTACGATCCACAGGTTGTGGATCGAGCGACGCCCAAAACTGAGGGTCTTGCATCTTCGCGGCAAGCTGCGCCCGAACGAAGTGAAACCGATCTTCGAGCGCCGGGGATTGCTCCAGTTCGAGTAGCTTCAACATGGCGCTCAACTGATTGCTGGCGCGCAAGTGGTGGAGTTGAATAAATGCCGCAATGGCCGTGATCGTGATGACGATAAACGTGCCAACCGCACGACCGTCGTCCAAGCTTCCAAGGACATGGCGGTTTATGGTCCTCCTCCAGTGGCGTAATAATCGAGAACGGCCGCGCGAAATCCTCGGGCGCCTCCCAATCCAAGCCCTTATACAGGCATGAATTCCTCAGCACCAGAAAGCACGAGGAACAATGCGGCTCTTTCGCATCTCCCTCAGCGGAGTGATCCTTTGCGGCATCTTGGCCGCCGCGTCCCCGGCCCAAGCAGACCCGTTTTCCTTCACCGTCTTCGATTGTCCCGGCGCGACAAATACGTACGCCTTCGGGATCAGCCACTCCGGGTATGTCGTGGGCTTCTGCGCTGATGCGAGCCGCAGATCGCATGGCTTCGTACGAAGCACCCGTGGAGCGTTTGTCACGATCGACCCTCCGGACGCGATCAACGACAGCCTTGCCTACGGGGTCTACACCCTCGGGCAGATCGTAGGAACCTTCGAAGATGCGAACGCCAAACACCATGGCTATCTGCTGAAAACCCCAGACGCGTTCACGACTTTCGATGCTCCAGGCGCTAGCGACACCTGGGCTTATGGGATCAACGCCGCCGGCCAGATCGTGGGCAGGTTCGTTGAAGCGGGCGGCAAGACGCACGGCTTCGTGCGAAGCGTCGGCGGAAAGCTCTCGACCATCGACATTTCAGGCGCGATCTCTACTGAGGTTCTTGGGATCAATTCCGCCGGGCAAATTGTGGGAGACTTCGAAGATGCGGGCGGCAAGCAGCACGGTTACGTGCGAAGCGCCCGCGGAGCTTTTACCAACATTGACATGCCCGGTGCCCTCAGCACAGAAGCTTGGGGGATCAACGCCGCCGGGCGGGTCTCCGGTCTTTTCACGGACGCGGGTCATAAAGTACACGGCTTTGTGCGAAGCGCAGGTGGGGTCTTCACCACGATCGACGTTCCCAACGCGACGGGCACGTACGCCCATGGGATCAATGATGCCGGTCAGATCGTGGGGCACTTCTTCGATAGTAGTGGCAAAGCGCACGGTTTCGTAACTCGGCGACGGTGAGCACATAAAGCAAACCGCTACTCCGTGTAACCAAGCATGTAGACGCCAAGAGCCATCGCGAACAGCGGCCACAGCGTCGCTCCGAGACGGCCCCTCAGTATTCCGCCATCAGCCAGAAGTTTAGCAGCCGCAAATCCGAAGCCCAGGACGGAGAACCAAAGATGCTGCTGCTTGACCAACTTCATGGTGGCAAGCATGCTTTGCATGGCCGGGCTGGAGGCCATTGCCGGACACATGCTGCATCATTTGTTGCGCCTCTAGTCCCCCGTGTTTGTGGAAGAAAAGATAGATGGCACCAAAAACCGCGAGGCTTGGAACGGCGAACACACGCAGAAGCGACGGCAGGCGATCTGCGGCGCGAAGTAACTCGATGGTGCCAAGGAGCAGCAACAGCAGCACGAAGACGCGGTGTTGTACCACCGAAGGGTCCGCAAAGCTGATCCAAAATCCGTACGGGCCATTCGGCCAAGCCTTCGGGTCGATAAGCAGAATAAGGAACTCTACCAACCCGAACAACATCAGGGGCGGCACAAAACGCACCCATGTACGGCGCGGCCACTGCAAGCCCGCGATCAGTGCGGTCAGCCCCCACAATAAGAGAAAGAAACCGGCAGCGCGGTGGTTGAACACCGACCATTCCTTAGCAGACACGGGCGTGGCGGGTTGGCTCTCCAGATCCTGGGTGGTCTGGCTAGATTGCGCGGTGCCCATGGTCATGGGAGCAGGCGTGGAATCGGCCCTGGCGGCGGAGAGCGAGAAATATCCCAGACAAATGCAGGCCGCTATGAGCGCAATGGCCGCTACGACAGCAGCGGCCATTGCACGCAGGAGCAAACGATTCACGAACCGCTGCCGGCAGACGGCCTAGTGCACGTCACGCACATTCACCCGCAGCGTTCCTGCGGCATTTGCCGTCATCTTGACGTGCGCGGTGCCGTGAACGAAGGTGACCGTTTGCGACATTCCGCCGCCTTCAAACGTCCCGGGCCCGAGCAAGTTCACCGTGCCTTGCAGCGTGCGGTTGAGATTCTCCGGCATAAGGCCGTTGAGTTGCACAACCGCGTCGAGCGTTTGACCGACGGTTCCGCTCTTCGGCAGGATCAACTGCACTTCGACTGGATTGATCGTCTGAACGTTCGAGAACTTTCCGTTGCCGTTCTCGACAACCAGGCTGCACGGCCCCGGCGGCAGTTTCGGAATATCGACGCGCACCTGGGTATCCGATGCGGTCGTTATCCGGCCGGCGTCACACCCTTGCTTGGTGCACAACACGACCGACGGACCGTCTCCGCTCGCAAGGCCAGACCCGGAGACCGTTAGATTCGTGCCATCAGTTACCACAGGCGGTTCCTGCGGCAGCGAGATGACCGGCTGCGTAGCCGGGGGCTTGTCAATGATCTCAACGGACGCATGGCCGGGCAGCGGGTCCGAAATGATCCGCAGCCGCCCGCGCACGAGGTCGGCTCCAGTCAAGAGGATTTCGCCGACGTTCTTCATCCGAAAGTGCTTGCCGTTCGGCTCCGTGATGACCACGTCGCCGCTGGCGACGATTTGGCCCGCCGTGCCATTCGAGTCAGTGTAGTTCGCAACCACCACGCCCTGCAAGTAGCCTCCACGGCTCGCCGAATCCGGCATGATCGGCGCAAAACTCGTGAGATTGAGCTGCAGCAATTCGACCGGGATGTCGACCCAAACGCCCTTCGCCGCATCCCATTGCTGCCCGGTGACCGTTCTCGTCGTCTTACCGCCCGCGGTTTTGCGCTCGGTCTTCTTGCTCGAGCCGCCCGTGACGTTGCCCCCGCCATCGGGCTTATCGTGCTTCTCGGTGGATTCCGTGTGCTTGTATCCCGGCTGGCCGCCCGGATTGGTCTGCTGATCGTCTTTGTTCACGGTCGAGGTGCCGTCGGGATTGTTGTTCACGGTGACAACGGTCGTGTGGGATTCGATCAGCACGAAGGGCGCGGCCGGCGGGCAATTTTTTTTCTTATACTTACGCATGCGCGTGGTCGTCTTCCGGCTGACCACTTTGCCCGTGGCGTTGTCGGTCACGGTAATGGTCGTCTTGCTCGTATAGATGATGGTGCAACCCGTAGGGTCGGCCGGATCGGCCACCTCAGTGGATTGGCCCTCGCCGGATACGGATTGGCCCATGCCGTTATCCGGCGTCGAACCCGACCATTTGCCGGCGCTGGCTGGTGCGTTCCACACCAACGCGAGCCCGATTGCAATCGCCACCACTGTGGCTAAAAAGCGTGGCCGCTTCATGGTTGGCATCTCCGTGTGAACCAGGAATCGACCGCCATCGAAAACGCATGGCGATCATCCTTAACGCCGCCCGTTGGGGGGCCAACCTGACCTACCCTATGGCATACGGGACAGTTCCCACGCCTTTGAAGAAAGTGTAGCAAAAGACGCCGTCGGCCTCGGCCGTCCTGTGAAGATCTCGAACACCTGCATCAAAGGCGGCGGCATCGGTGATGCTAGCCTCGATCGCGGATTCGCGAACGCCCTCGATCATCGCGGTGAACGTCTTCCTGGTAAAGCCGTCGACGAGGTCGGGCCTGCTCGAATCCACATACACCATGCGTGGAGACACATGAACCGCCGCGAGACCCGCTTCGACCATGAGCGGATAAAGCTGCCGGCCGATCAACGCGTTGCCTCCCGCCAACCGTTGCAACTCGACGAGGCACTGGATCGCCTTTTGGGCTGCGCTGCTGTCGGGATGGAAGTACGTCGATCCGTGGTCACCCTCGATGACCGTCATGGTGCCGCCGGGTCGAAGCAGGCGATTAAGAATCGCCAGCGCTTCAACCGGCCGCGACAGATGCTCGAGGACGAAACAGACGAAGGCGTGGTCAAAGGTTTCAGGGGCGAAGGGTAGGGCGAAGATGTCCGCCTGCTGGAACTGCACGTTGGAGAGCCCCACCGCCTCCGCCGTCCTCGTGGCTTCGGCGATCGAGTCCGCGGAGAGATCGATCGACGTGAATCGTGCCTCGGGGCTGCGTCGCGCTAACGCGACCGTCTGAGCTCCAACGCCGCAGCCCGCTTCCAGGACCAAACTTCCGGACGGGTATGAGGTGTCGGAGTGCAGCAAGTCGACCAGCGTTCCGGCCTGATCCTGCAGGCGTTCGTTCTCACGTGAGCGGTAGCCGTGCACGTATCTTTCGTTCAGTGCACCGCTCTCCGAATGCCTCACGTGGTGCGGGTCTTGTGGGTTTGCACGTATACCTTGACGAGCTTCCCGCCGCGGAGCGCGTAGGTTCTGACCTCGCTCATCTCACAGTGGGAGTCTTTGCACGAATCCACGTAGAGAAAGCGCTTCGCAAAGCGTATGTGAATCGATTTTGGTCCGGCGCCCCAGTCTCCGCCCCAATCGGCGGTGCCAACTTTCCCGAGCAGCACTGCTGTATCCCCGCGTACGTCGTAAGCGTACGCTCCCGCCGTGCCGCCCATCGGAAATTGGCAAGTGAGCACCACGACCGCCTGCTGCGTGCCGGCACGTAGACTGCCTTGCTTCACGGAGTCGACGAAAACCTCAAAGCCGGTGCCCATGTTCTGGTCGAAGTATGAGTAGGTGCCTTTGCGGATCTGCGCGGGCGGCGGCACATTGCTGGAGCACGGTATATCCGTATAGTTGAAGTTCATGAAATCCACGGCCAAAAGCAACGGCACGATCATTTCTTAAAAACTCCTCTCCTCCATTATCCTGGGAAGTGCTTTCTCAGACGCTCGCCGACTTCGGCGATCCCGTGAACCAGGGCAGCCGTGAGATCTTCTTCACGCGCGCGCTGGGTGATCTCGGCGACCAGCTGTTGCCAATAGGCGTCACCGACCTTGGAATGGATCCCTTCGCCGCCCAGCACCACGATCTCGCGGCGCGACGGCACGACAAAGAACAGCACCGCGCCGCTCCCGGGCGTGCCGAAACCAAGACTTTGAAACACGCGCTCGGCGGCGCCCCGCGCACTGCCGCGAACATGCTTGGCCAGCGAAACGTGGATCGCGCCGGTGGTCCCTCGTTCGGCCGCGTCAATGGCGGCGCGGATGCGTTGTTCGTCGACATGGCGCTTGAGGTCGTCATGCAGTTCGCGCTGCGGGGTCATTTCGCGCTCGCCATATCGGTCACCAACCCCCGGACGCTCCGCCGCCCCCGGCCATGCCGCCGCCACCCGAGAAGCCGCCCCCAAAGCCGCCACCACCACCACCGCCACCGCCCCCGAAACCGCTGCCGAAGAACCCTATCCACGGCGTGCTCTGATAGCGGCGCCCTGGGATATGATACAAGACCGTTCGCAGTACCGTAGCAAAGATCAAGAAGAAAACCAAAAGGATAAAGAACGCTACCACTCCTACCGCGACGACCACGTCGTTCGTCGCCGCGGAAGTCGGTTGTGCGCTTTGGGGTTGCCCGCTGAGCGCGGCGAGAATCGCGTCGACGCCTGCGCTGACGGCGCCGTCCTTATCGCCGGCACGTAAGCGCGGAGTTATCTGGTTGCGAATGATCTCCGAGGCTGTTGCATCAGGCAAGACGCTTTCGAGGCCATAGCCGACATCGATGCGGATCTTTCTATCCTTGGCGAAAATGAACAGGACGATGCCGTCATCGAGACCCTTGCGTCCGATGCGCCATTTCTCGAAGGTGCGGATGGTCCAGTCTTCGAGCGCCGCGTCGCCGGTGGTGTCACCGATCCACACGATGACCTGATGGCCGGTGGAGCGCTCGTATGCCTCAAGCTTCTGATTGAGCGCTGCTCGTGTTTCCGGCGAGAGGAAAGCGGCGTTGTCGGTCACCCACTGGGTCGGAGCCGGCGGAATAGGAACTTGTTGTGCGGCGGCAGCGGTCGCGCCGAATGCAATGCACGCGACGAGCGCGGCGATGACGCGAAGCATCGCCTAGAAAGTCACCTTGGGAGCGTTTTGTGTGCCCTCTTGCGCCTTGAAGTACGGCTTTACTTTGAACCGGTCGCCGAACAGGCCGGCGATGACGACCGTTGGGAACGATTGCCGCGTCGTGTTGAACGCCTGCGCCACTTCGTTGTAGCGCCGTCGCTCGACCGCGATGCGGTTCTCAGTGCCTTCGAGCTGGGCTTGCAGGTCTAGAAAATTCTGATTCGCCTTCAAGTCCGGATAGTTCTCAACCACGGCAAGCAGTCGCGAAAGTGCGGACGACAGCCCCGCTTGCGCTTGCTCGAACTGCGCGAAGGCAGCCGGATTGCTTAACGCGTTTTGTCCTGCGCTGACGGTGACCTGGCCGACTCTGGCGCGCGCGTTCGCCACACTGATGTAGGTGCTCTTCTCGAAGTTCGCAACGCCCTTGACGGTCGCAACAAGGTTCGGGATCAGGTCGGCGCGGCGCTGATAGACGCTTTCGACCGTGCCCCACTGCGACTGCACAGCTTGGTCCTGCGCCACCAGATTGTTATACGTGCCTGCGACCCATGCCACGATGACGACGATGATGACGATGACGATCGCGAGGCCGACCCACGATCTGCTCATGTATGCTCCCCTTCTTTCATTTGCGCGACCAACATTAGCTGCCGCGGGAACGTGCTCCCGCTCCTGCTTCAGTCGGCGGCGATCCCGGGCAGTTCGGCCTGCTTCCGGCCGAACGCATATGCGCGAGTCACCTCGGCGCCAAAAAATACGATCAGCGCGAGGTAGTAGAGCCAGGTCATCACGATGAGGGCTGCTGCCGCGGCGCCGCGCACCGCATGAAAAGCCGCGTAGCGCACGTACATGCTCAGCAGCCATTGACCGAGCAGGAACAAGGCTGCCGTGAACATGCCGCCGGTGAGTGCGTCGCGCCACGCAACGCTTGCCTCGGGGATAAATTTGAAGAGCGACCCGAACAAGATCGTGATCACGACAAACGACGCAGCGAAAACGACAACGCGCGTGACCCCCCACGCCGGCTCGTGCGCTTTCACGGCTGTCGCGAGCGTCGCATCGAAGATCTGCGAGGCTAGCAGCAATGCGCCGATGAGCGTCACCATGAGAAACGAAAACAAACGAACCCGCAAAATGTAAGAGAATCGCGATGGCCGTCGCTTGGCGTCAAAAATGATGTTGAGGGCAGCGTAGAGTTGCATGAAGGCACCGCTTGCACCGAAGATCAGCGCAATGGTGCCTATCGCGGCCGCTACGATATTGGGTGCGGGAGCGTTCACGTTGGCGATGAGGCTCGTGACAAACCGGGCGCCGGACGTGCCGAGAAAATCGCGCACCGGACCGAGGACGTCTTGGGTGGCGGCTTTCGGACCGATGACGAGGCCTGCGGCGGCGATCGCGATGACGAGCAGCGGGGCCAGCGAGAAGGCCAAGTAGAACGCAAGCGCCGCGGCCAGATGCGCCGTGTTGTGCCGCTGCCAGCCCGCGTAGGCCTCGCGAAGTAGTCCTATCGGGGTGGCCACCTCAGCCTAGTGATGCGCGCGCATGCAGTCCGGGATCAGCGGTTTCTTCGCCTTCGCCAATTGGTCGATATACGTGCGGATGTCCTTGACCGCGACGGCGGTGATCGGTTTCGGCCATGCTTTTGTAGCGGAAGCGAGATGGTCGCGAGCATCCCGCAAATACCCCAACGCTAAATCGTTCTTACCTTCACCGAACATCGAAGCGGCTGCGCCGGCGAGGTTGGCCGCGGCGGTGAGGTTGTCCTGAGCCACTTCCCTGCTATTGCGCTCTTGACCGGCGAACATCTCCGCATGTTCCGCGGTGCTTACCTCGTCGTCGAAGTTATTGAAAGCTTCTTGGTACTTTCCGGCAGCTAGCTCTGCGCCACCAGCGAAATGGTTGGAAGACGAGTCCGGGATCAACCACTGATCCGTGCAGAGATACGATTGTTTGGCAGGCACGGCCGCGTTCGAGGCGAGCGCAAGTGACGCCAATGCGAGCGATACGAAGATGACCCGAGTGAGCACAGCGTGATCCTCCTCAAACTTCGGCAGCCATCACTTTCCCCCCGCGTTGCGTTCTGACCTCGCACTCCCAAGGCGAGGCTCCGGAGGCCGAAGAACTCTCCCTGTCGTGCACGGAATCATCTTCGTCGAGTTCCACAAATTTGTGGCAGAAAAGCTGGGCCCCACTGCCTGGAACGACGTCCTGCGCGCCGCGCTCCCGAAAGCTCGCCACTACTATCGCGGCAACCACTACCCGGACCACGAGTTCGCCGACCTTCTCGCCGCCGCAGCGTCGATGGCGAAAGTCGATCTTCCTGATTTCGGTCAGCAGTTCGGCGAGGTCATCGCACCCGACCTTATGCGCATGTACGCGATTTCAATCGACTCAAGTTGGAGGACGCTCGAGATGATCGAGAACACGGAAGTCGTCATCCACACCATCGTCCGGCGATCGCTCCACGGTGCGGCGCCGCCGCGATTACGGGTCGAGCGCCTTGGCCCGAACGAAATCGTCCTGCGTTATGACTCCCAGCGGAAGATGTGTTATTTCGCTAAAGGCATCGCGCTCGGCGTCGCCAAGCACTTCGGCGAGAGTATCACCATAGCTGAGTCGATGTGCATGCTCAAGGGGGCATCGCATTGTGAGATCACGTTTACGTCGAGCGGTTGAAAGGATCTCTTGTCATGTTTCGAAGCTTCGGCATCATCTTTTTCGCTCTCATACTCATGAGCACAGCGCCTGCTCGGGCGGCCGGCGTCGTAACCATAACCGACGCTCGCGTCGTACCGACGGCGGTGACCATCTACGTCGGCGACAAAGTGACGTGGACGAATAACGGCATACATACTCACACGGTGGCTGCCGCGCAAAAGGCCTTTGTGGGATTCACACTCGCCCCGAGCGGTAGCCACGGCGTGCGCTTCCCGAAGGCCGGGCGCTTCCCGTACCTTGTCGATGGAAAGATTACCGCGATTGTGATCGTCAGGGTCGGCGCGGGTGGCGCAAGCAGCACCACCAAGTCTTCATCGGGCTACGCTCGTTACGACGTCGATATCTCGGTCAGCGTTCACGAGCACCGGACCGGCCCAAAAGAGGACTGGGATGCGACCATTGAATGGACGGGCACGTGGAAAGACGTCTCCTACGCGACCGCTCCGGATGCCATGGGTGTGCGCCCACGCCCGATGGGTGTGTTCATGGGAACGATCTCTGCGTCAGAGAAAGCCTCACTTTTCAATGCGATGGATCCGAACAAGAGTCCGATCCAGTGCAAAGGTGACATCCCGTCGTACCCGGAGCCGGCGCGCTTGGTCTTTTCAGGCAGATACCTCGGCGCCAACGGAGGTATGAACTTCTCAGCTGGCCCGGTCGATGGGGCGCAGTCGTTCCAAAGCAAACTCGACTCGGTCAAGGCGAGCTGTTCGTTTCCTCCTATATTCATTCCGTACCCGATCGGCTTCGAATTCACAACGCCCGATGGCATTGACTTCTCCGTCGTCCCCGCCACGGCGCTGACCCTCGAGTTCACGGTGACCTCGAAGACAAAGATACCCTTCCCGCTCGACCATTTGATCGCGGGCCAGTCGTTCGGGATTGAGACGGGAAAACAAACGCGAACCAACGGGAGTGGACCAGAAACAGTCACTCAGGACGAGGCGGTGTCGGTACACTTCAAAGCGCGCTGAAGCGCTCGATTCGGAACAGGTAACAGCCGCGCGAAACGCTGCGCACATGGAGATACGCGACGTCTGGATTCTCGAACAGCGCGGCGGCCATTTCAGGAGCGCGGCCGGCTGGGGCGAATACTTGTGAATCGGCGATCGCATGCTCGCTTGTGTACGGCCGCAGAATGAGTGGGCGCGCGGCAAACGCGGGCGGGATCATTTCGGACCCGGCGTAGCGCTCGCAGCCGTCGGCATGGATGAACACCGGCCCGACCTCTTGATAAAGCGCCGGCTTCTCGAACGGTCGGTACGAAAAAAGGATCAAGCGGTCGCCGGGCTTGGCGTACTGTAAGCAGTGGCGGCACGGCCCGGTGCCGTCGTCGACCTTAGCGGTCAGGTCGTTGCCGTAGTCGTCGCGCATGCGAGCCCGTATCTGATCTGCGGTCGGCGTCGACATCGCGCTTGCGTGAAAAGTGGCTGTAAGTTGCGAGCTCATTCCATGAGTATAGGAGCAAGCGGTCCCGGGCGTCTATCCGTTTCTTGCGTTCACGTCTTTGCGTACGCCTCACGCGTGTCGGGAAGATCAGAAAACACGCCGAGCCGATGCAGCGCATAGATCAACAGCGTTCCCAACGCTAAAGGCACGACCATGATCGCCCCGGATTCAGGGCCGAAGGCGCCGCCGGTGAACCAGTCCGGCCCGCTCCCCGTTTGATCGATGAGCGACGGCGTCTTCAAGCCGCTCACCGCAAAGCCGTACACCGGTCCCTCGCAGATGTTCCAGGCGCAGTGCACGCCGATCGCGAGCCACAACGATCGTGTTAGGACGACGATCCAACATGCCAGAAGCCCGTAGAGGGCGATGCCGGTGACGGTCAACGCGGCTTGTGCATGAGCATTCGGGTTGCCCAGATGGAGCGCGCCGAAAAAAAGCGCGGTGGCGATGGCAGCGGGAACGGGACCGAACTCCTCCCACAGGTTTTGAAAAAGGTAGCCGCGCAGCCCGATCTCTTCGACGGCAGCCGCGGCGAGCCAGAACACGAGCGTGAGCGCCAAAAAAGCAAGAGTCCCCTGCAGCGGGGAGAGGCTGTTGATCCGCAAGTACCCGAGCGAAAGTTCCAGGAGAAAGACCGAGGATTGAATCACGACGCCGACCGCCACGCCGATCAACAGCAGCTTGAACCACGCCCTGCTGAACGTGAACCCAAGCGATTCGATGCTCCGGCGGTCGACGAAGCGGCGAAGGAGAAGCGTGGCTGTGAGCAGTGCGCCGAGAACTGCGAGCTCGAAGACGGTGAAGGAGAGAAACGAGCTTCCCGGATGCGAGCCGAACTTGCCGACAAGCCCCGACACTATCAAGAACGGGATCAAGATCAAGAAGAACACCGGAAAGAACACGAGGGCACGGAGGACGGGGCGGAGCCTGCCGTCTTTTAGGAAAATGCTGGTGCGGATCACCGTCTTTTAGATCACGCGCGCGGACTGGCCGGGGTCTGCGGTGGTGCCGGGCGAAGGTCGGCAGTCGTCGACGGGATTCTTCGAGACACGAACCGGCCACCGAAGCGGCGCGCGATCCATAGATACAGCGTCGGAACGACCAACAGCGACAAGCACGTCGAGGCGATGATTCCGCCGATGACGACGGTCGCGAGCGGCGCCTGCGTCGAACTGCCCGCCTCGATGCCGATCGCGAGCGGCAACATGCCGCCGGTCGTGGCAAAGCTGGTCATGAGGATGGGCCTCAGCCGGATCGGACCGGCGCGCAGGAGCGCTTCGCGCGCTTCCACCCCTTCTTCTCGCAGCTGTTTGGTGAACTCGATGACCAGAATCGAGTTCTTCACCGCGATCCCGACGAGCATCAAAGATCCGATGAACGCCGTGAGGCCGAAGGCGCGATGGGTGATCACGAGGGATCCGACGATGCCGACCAGCGACAGCGGCGCCGCGGTCATGATCACGAGCGGATCGATATACGATTCGAATTGCGACGCCAACAGCATGTAGATCAAGACGACCGCCAACGCCACCGCAAGGTACAGCGCATTGAAGCTGGTCTGCCCGCTTTGGATCTCGGGCCCGAATTCCCAGCGGTAACCGCTGGGCAACGGATAGTGCGCCATGATCGCCGCGGCGTCGGCGACTATCGGACCCAGAGGTCGTCCGCTGATCGGCGCCTGGATCTCGACGCGGCGCTGCCGGTATTCGCGGCTGATCGCTGACGGCCCGAGGCCGGGCTTCAGCGTCGCGACGCTGCTCAGCGTCAATCCGAGGGGCACGTTCGGCTTCGCCGATACGCCGATCGGAGCGAAATCCAGGCTCTGCAGCGACGGATACGAGCGGCGCTGGCTGGGCGAAAGCTGCACCACGATCGGATACTGGATCCCGTTGATCTGGTAGTAGGAGGCGACGGTGCCGCTTGTCGTCGTGTTGACGAGTGACGCGAGATCGCCGGTCTGCAGACCGGACAGCATCAAGCGCGTGCGGTCGATGCTGACGTTGATCTCCGGCTGCGAATTGGTGACGTTCTTGTCGGGCGTGCTCACGCCGGGGATGTCGGCGATCGCATTGATGACGCCGTCAGATACCGTTTGCAATTGATTGAGGTCAGGCCCGAAGATCTCGATTTCCAGCGCCGTTTGTCCCTGCGATATCTGCCGTTGCACGATGTCGATCGTCTGACCGCGCGCGACGACGCCGATCATCGCGGTGCGCAGCCCGGCGTCCTGGGCGGATTGCGAGCGCCCGCCGCCGGAGAGCCGGCCGCGCCATTCCTTGACGAATGCGGCGGCTGCAGTTCCGCTCGTGCCTCCCTGCAGCGCGACTTGAAGGCTCGCGCGGTTGGTGATCGATCGCCCGTTGCCGGCCTGCCCGACCGTCGCTCCGACGTTCACGACCCGTGGGTCCTTGCGAAGCGCATTCTCGACCTGTTGCGAGATGCTGTTCATCAAGCTCAGCGCCGTGCCGTTCGGAGCTTGCAGGTCGAATTGGACGAAGCGTGAGTCTGAGGGCGGAAATATCTCCGTTGGAACGACGCCGAGGCTCAACGCGATCACCGTGACCGCAAGCACCGCGCCGGCCGAGCCGAACACCCACCCCGGCCGATCCAGGCAGAACGAGAGCGCTCTGCGGTATGCGCCTTCGACCCGCCCATAGAACCGGTCAAATCGTGAGGCGAACGAGCCGCGCTTCTCTCCCGTGTCGGGCGGGCTCGGGTGTGTGGCGTCCTCGCCGTTGCCCCCTCCCTTGCGGCGCAGCAATTCCACGGAGAGCATCGGCACCGCCGTCACGGCGACGAGCAGCGAGATACCCACGCCGCTCATGACGACGATCGCGAACGGGCCGAAGATGAGCCCTTGCACACCCGGGATCAACATGAGCGGGAAGAACACGGTCACGACGGTGATCGTCGAGGCCAGCACGGCGCCGAAGATCTGATTGGTGGCGCCTTCCGCAGCCTCGGGCGCCGGCATGCCCGTGCGCAAGAAGCGCGAGATGTTCTCAATCACGACGACGGCGTCGTCGACGATCAACCCGACCGCAAGGGCCAGACCTCCCAACGTGATGACGTTGAGCGTCTCGTGGAACGCGTATGCGACGAACAGCGTGCCGAGAATGGAGACCGGCAGCGAGATCGCGACGATGATGGTGGTGCGCCAGGAGTGGAGGAACAGCAGGATGATGAGGACCGCCAGGATCGCGCCGTACATGGCGGTGTGTTCGAGCGCCGCCACGGCCTGGAGGATGAATTCGCGCTGATCGAGCATCGTCGCGAACTTGATCATCGGGTACTGCTGGTTGATATCCTTGATCTTCTGCGTCACGCCGTCTCCCACGGCGACGATGTTCGCATCGGGCTGCGCAGTGATCGTCAACTGCGCCGACGGCTGTCCATTGACGCGGGAAAAGACGCGCTGCTCCTGGAGCGCATCGCGCACCGTCGCGACGTCGCGAAGCCGGATGGGCACGCCGTTCGAGATCGTGACGATGGTGTCTGCCACTTCGGCCGGCGACTTGTACAAGGCGTTGGTCCGAATGCCGTACTCTTGCGTGCCGATTTGGACGACGCCCGCCGGAAGATCGACGTTTTCGTTCTTCACCCGCGTCAGGAGATCGTTGACCGACAGACCGAGCGCCGTGAGGCGATGCTCGTCCGGTTCGATCATGATCGCGCGCTGCGCCACGCCTGAGAGGCCGACGCTGCCGACGCCGCGCACCGATGCCAGCTCGTCGGAGAACTGGTTGATGATGAGATCTGAAAGATCGCGCTGCGTGCGCGTAGGGTCGGTGACCTGCAGCGCGAGCACAGGCGTCGCGTTCGGATCCGCTTTGCTGATCTGAGGTTCTTGGAGCGCGGGATCGTTCGGCAGGGACGCGCGGATGCGCGCGACCTGCTGCTGCACGTCTACCGCCGCGACGTTGATGTCCGTTCCGAAGCTGAACTGCGCGCGAACGGTGGACTGGCCCTGCGTCGAGGTCGATTCGATGATGTCGATGCCCGCGACGCGGCTGACCGCGTTCTCGATGGGCCGCGTCACCGTGGTCTCGATCGTTTCGGGCGAGGCGTTCGTGTAGGAGACGTTCACGCTGACGACCGGCGGAGCGAAAGTCGGCAGCAGCGCCACGGCGAGGCGCGGCGCGGCGAAGAGCCCGAGAACGACGATGGCGGCCGAGAGCATCGCCACGGCGACTCGGCGAGTGACGGCGAAGCGGGCGATGGACATGTCCTAAGGGTCTAGTCTACCCTTTTAACCTGGGAAGCTCCTGGACTTCCCTCTGCTCCGCCGGTCAGGGGTGAGGCGACGCGTGTGTCCGGTTCAGCGCGCCGCGCGCGATGAGTTCCGACGCATTCAGCGCGAGCTGTGACGATGCCAACCCGCCGACTTTCACTTTGTACAAGACGTTGTTTTGGAGGACGGTGAGCAAGCCGTTCGCCCAGCCGGCTTTTTCGCCCAATCCGGTGATCGTCTGCACTTGTCCGGCGGTGGACATCGCCTGATCGAAAAGCTGCGAGCCTGGGAGATTCACGCCGAGGCTACTGGTGACCGAGTGCGCCAACCACAGGCAGTTGATCCCCTTGCAAACGGGCTTCGATTGCCCATTTGCAGAGCGAACATCACTTGCGGAGGCACCGCTCCTTGCACGCGCGAGGTCGCGGCCCACACACATTCATCGGCGGTCGGCCGGTGCGGATGGGCCAGGTTGTGGACCGTTGTATGGAGCGCGCTGGCGACATCGGGCGCGGCAAGCAATGCGCACGGATCGACGCCGCCCGGTCTGGGGGTCGCGTCCGGCGACAGCGTCGCAGTATCCGCCCATGCTAGTACCGGCAATGAAACAATCGCAGCTCCGGCGAGCGCCGCCAATGTGCGAAGCATTATCAAACTCCCGCGACGAGACTCCGGCCTAGTAGGGATTCCATCAGGTGCTTGAGGCCGGCGCCTCGTCCATGACCATCTTAGCACTGCCCCGTCTTGCCCACGTCCGGCCTAGCGCCGGCGCATGCCCAGCAGCCCGGCGGCCTTCGAGCGCGCGTCGACGCGGACGAGCCGCCTGGCCATCCGGGGCGTGATCAACTGCTCGTGCGAGACATCGAGCAGGTGTTCCGGGATGAACCACACCGGCTTCTCGGTCGTCATCCAGGCCAGCGGATCGAAGCGCTTGAGGTTCACCGGCCGCGAAAACGTGCGCAGCGTGCGCTCGCCGCGCAGATTGAAATAGTCCTCGAAATAGGTCATGGCCAGCTCGCGCAACGTTCGGTAGACCGGCTCGCGGTAGCGGCAGCCCGAATAGTTCGACTTCGCAAGCGCGCCCCAGTGGCCGTCGATCTGGTAGACCGCGATGACGTGGTCCGTATCGTGCTCCGCTTCGAGATCCACGATCAGCGGAGGAAAGCCGATGACGCGGAGCGCCGCAGCCGCGAAGATCGCGCCTTCGAGGCAGTGCGCGGTGAGTTCGTGGAGGACGCGGCGCGGCGACCAGGCTGTGTCCGCGAGGTGGTACGGCATGGCATCCATGAGCTTCTGAATGCCCGCGGGCGTGCGCAGCGAGCGCAGCTTCCTCAATTCACCCGCATTGAAATTGACGATCACGGACCTAAAGGTCCGTGGCTACGGTTATCACGATCATATGGCGAGCCAGCCCCCGTCCACGGCGAGGATGTGCCCCGTCACATAGCTCGACGCGTCGCTTGCCAGAAACAGCAGCGGGCCGTCCAGTTCGTGCGCCAATCCGGGGCGCCCTATCGGCGTCATCTGCGAGATGCGCTTGACCATCTTCTCGTTCGAAAATATTTCTTCTGTGAGTTCGCTTTCGAAATATCCAGGCGCAAGGGCGTTGACCCGAACGCCGCGCCCGGCCCACTCGCTGCCGAGCTGGCGCGTGAGGTTCGCCAGACCGGCTTTGCTTGCGGTGTAGCCGGGCAACGACCTTAAACCTCCGCCGACCACGCCGAGCACCGACACGATGTTGATGATGCTTCCCTTGCCGCGCTCGAGCATATGCCGTCCGACTCGCTGCGACACCAAGAAATGCGCCGTCAGATTCAATGCGATGACCTCGCGAAACGCCTCGATCGGTTCGTCTTCAGACCTGTACGGATCAGCCGTGCCGGCGTTGTTCACGAGCACGTCGATACGGTCGCCGTGTTGCAACGCGGTGGTCACGAGCCGCTCGACGTCCGAGTCTTTGGTGATGTCGCATTCCACCGGCAGCGAACCGGGCAGCGCTTGGGAAAGCTCGCGCAGGCGATCCATTCGGCGCGCGGCGAGCACGACGCGAGCGCCCGCTGCGGTGAGCACGCGCGCGAAGCGCGCGCCGAGGCCGCTGGACGCCCCCGTGACGAGCGCCACGCGACCATCGAGCCGGAAGAGCGAAGCTGCGTCGACCGCCTGCGACTCACGAGGTGCGCTCATATGCGCACGCCTCCGTCGACGCGGATCATCTCTCCCGTGACGTACGCCGCTTCATCCGAGGCGAGGAACGCGACGACCGCTGCGACATCGGCGGGCTGACCGGGCCGGCCGGCCGGGATTTTTAGCACGCTCGCGCTGCGGATGGCTTCGGGAATGCCGCGCGTCATCGCGGTGTCGATGAAGCCCGGGCAAACGGCGTTAGCAGTGACGCCGTACTTCGCCAACTCGAGCGCCGCGCTGCGCGTGAGCCCGATGACGCCGGCTTTGGTCGCCGCGTAGTTCGCCTGACCGATGCCGCCCATCCAGTTGACGCTGCTCATATTGATGATGCGGCCTTTGCCGGCTTCGCGCATCACCCGCGCGGCGGCGCGCGTCATGTAGAACACGCCGCAAAGATTTACCGCCAAGACCTCCTGCCACTGCTCGTCCGTCATCTTGTGAAGCATGGCGTCGCGGTTGATGCCGGCGTTGTTGACGGCGATGTCGAGCCGGCCGCATCGCGCGATGACTTCGCCGACGCAGGCGTCGCAGCGCGCCGCGACCCGGACGTCCACTTCTTGGGCGAAGGCGCCGCCGCCGCACGCAGCCGCCGTTCGTGCGGCCGCTTCCTTATCGACGTCCGCGCAAGCCACGCTCGCGCCTTCGGCCGCAAGCCTGCGCGCGATCGCTTCGCCGATGCCGCGCCCGGCGCCGGTGACGATGGCGACCTTGCCGGCCAAGCTCATGCAGCCGGCTTCTTGCGCGTGAACAGATGGATCAGTTCGCCGACGATGCCGCGCCGGAACAGGCTGACGACGACGATGAAGAGCGCTCCCATGACGAAGCCGGGCGAATTGGTAAGCGTGGACAAGCGGTCGTTGATGAGCAGATATAGCGCAGCGCCGAACATCGGCCCGAAGATCGTGCCCATGCCGCCGAGCACCGTCATGATGACCACCTGGCCTGACGTCTGCCATTGCACGGTGTCCAGCGACGTGAAGCCGTGCGCGATGACGTACAGGCTGCCGGCCAGACCCGACAGCGCGGCCGAAAGCACGAACGCACCGAATTTGTAGAGATTCGACGCGTAGCCCAAGCTTATCGCGCGCGGTTCGTTTTCACGGATCGCAGTGAGCACTTGGCCGAATGGAGAGTGCACTACGCGCAGCGCAAATGCGACGCCCAGCACGGCGAAGGCCAACGCTATGTAATAGAAGGCGCGGTCGTCGTTGACGGGCAAGCCGAACAGCCAAGGCCGCGGCACGCCCTGCAATCCGTTCTCCGCGCCCGTGAAATCCTTGAACTGGTTCGCGAAGAAGAACACGAGCTGCGCGAAGGCCAGCGTGATCATCGCGAAGTAGATGCCCTGCCGGCGGATCGACACGGCTCCCACGATTGCGGCGATGATCACGGCCGCCAGGATCCCGCCCAGGACCGCAGGCACGAACGACCAGTGCGCGCGCACGATAAGGATGCCGCACAGGTAGCTCGAGGCGCCCCAAAACATCGCGTGGCCGAACGAGAGCAGCCCGGCATAGCCGAGCAGCAGATCCAGCGCGACGGCGAAGAGCGCCCAGATGACGATGTCGGCCGCCAGCCGCGGGAAGACGAGCCATGGCAGCGCCAGGCCCAGGGCGAGCCAGACGACCGCCAGCCATATGCCGATGCCGCCGCTCATGCGGAGCGTCCGCGCAATCATATGCTGCGCCGCTCCAAGACGCCGAACAGACCCGCGGGCCGCACGAGCAGCACGAGCGCCATGAGGATGAAGACGCCGGTATTGGCCACCGGCGGATACACCATTGCGCCGATCGCCGCCACGAGTCCGACGATGAAACCGGTGATGATCGAGCCGCCGATCGAGCCCATCCCGCCGATGACCACCACCGCAAACGTGGTGATGATGATGTCGGATCCCATCGCGGGCGTGACGCTCGTGGTCGGCGCCGCCAGCACGCCGGCGAGCGCCGCGAGGGCGACGCCGAAGCCGAACGTCAGCGTCGCAAGGCGCGAGGTGTTGATGCCGAAGGCCTGCACGAGCGGCGGGTTCTCGGTCGCGGCGCGGATCTTCGCGCCGAGCGGCGTGCGCTCGATGGCAAGCCACACGGCCAGACACACGAGTGCGGAGAACACGATGATGAAGAGCCGGTACGTCGGGTAGAACGTGACGCCCAGATTGACCGCACCCTGCAGTTGCGACGGCACCGAGTACGGCGTGCCCTGCATGCCGAAGAACTGTTTCATGCCTTCTTCGATGACCAGCGTGAGTCCGAAGGTGAGCAGCAAGTTGTACAGCGGGTCGAGGCTGGTCAGTCGCCGGATAAGGGTACGCTCGAAGGCCATGCCGAGCAATCCCACGGCGAGCGGCGCGATGATCAGCGCTCCCCAGAACGGCAGGTGGAGGTATTGCGCGGCCATATAGGCGCCGAACGCGCCGAGCATGTACATCGCGCCGTGCGCGAAGTTCACGATGCGCATCATCCCGAAGATGATGGCAAGGCCCAGGCTGAGCAGCGCGTAAAACGCGCCGCTCACCAGGCCGTTGAAGAGTTGGAGCGCGAGGAGGCTTAGATCCACACGCTACATCTTACATGTCACCTGCGATAGCGGACGATACGCCTGCTCGCCGGGCACCGTCTTCACGATCTTGAAGAAATCCCATGGAATGGTGACGGCGGATGCAGGTTTGACGTCCGCTACGTACATGTCGTGGATCAACAGGTGGTCCTGAGCGCGGATGTAGGCGTGGCGCGCGAACAGGTCCTCGAAGTGGTAGCCTTCCAGCGCCTTGACCACCGCATTCGCGTCGATAGACTTCGCGCGGTTGACCGCGTCGAGGTACTGATACGCGGCGGAATAGTCGGCGATCTGGATCCACGTCGGCCGCTTGCCGGTCTTCGCCTTATAGCGGTCGGCAAACGCGCGCGTCTTGTCGTCGAGATTCCAGTAGGACCCGATCGTGATCGTGGCGCCGTTCCAATAGTCCGGGCCGAGCGAAGAGACGTCGCTGTCGAACAGCAGGCCGACGCCCACCTTGATGCCGCGCTTTTGCAGGCCGAACTCGTTGATCTGCTTCATCGAGTTGATCGTGTCACCGCCCGCGTTCATCAGGCCGATGACGTCGGGCCGCATCGCTTGCGCCTGCAAGAGGTAGGTCGAGAAATCGGTGTTGCCGAGCGGCACGTAGTCGTTGTGGATGACCGAGCCGCCTGCCTGTTGGACCGCGGCCGTGAAATTTCGCAGCATCGATTCGCCGAACGCGTAATTCGCGGTGATCATGTACCAGCGCTTGCCGCCGGCTTCCGTCACGCGTTTGCCGGTGTTCTGCGCGAGCGCATACGTGTCATAACCGTAGTGGAACGTATACTTGTTGCACTTGCTCATGGTGAGATCGTCGGTGGCGCCGCCGACCACGATCACGAGCTTGTGATCTGCCGCACCGACCGCCGAAACGGCCAGCGACACGGACGATGTCGGCAGTCCGATGATCACCGAAGCGCCTAGCGACTCGAACAATTCGTGCGCCTTGGTGCTGGCCAGCGCGGGATCGTTTTGGTGATCGACGGACAGCACTTTGATCGACTTGCCGAGCACGGCGCCGCCGTAATCCTGCACGGCCATCCGGACCGCCGACACGCCGCCCTGACCGTCGAGATCCGCATAGACCTTCGACTGATCGTTCATGACGGCGATCTTGATCGTGTCGTCGGCGGACGCTTGAGTCGCCGGGTACGACGACGCGAAAAGCAGTACTCCCGCGCCCAGCGCGAGCATTATGAAGCGCGATAGTCTTTGCATGCCTATACTCCCAGATGTTCGAGCAGTTCGTGCTCTCTATGGATGACTTCAGCGTTGTCGAGAGCTTCGACAACCCTGCCGTGGACCATCAGATAATGCCGGTCGGAAACCTTCGTCGCGAAGCGGACGTTTTGCTCTACCAGGAGCACCGTCAGCCCGGTCTTTTTCATTTCGAGGATCAGGTCGCGGATGGTCGCCACGAGGGAGGGAGCCAGGCCCTCCGTCGGCTCGTCCAGCAGCAGCAGCTTGGCGCCCGTGCGCAGCGCCCGGGCGATGGCCAGCATCTGCTGCTCGCCTCCTGACAGCGTGGTGCCGACGGCACGTTCGCGCTGATGCAGGATCGGGAAGAGCGCGAAGATGCGTTCGAGCGTCCATTGGGTAGCGCCGACCACCGGCGGCAACAACAGGTTCTCTTTGACGGAGAGACTCGAAAAGATGCCGCGCTCTTCAGGCACGTAGGCCATGCCGAGCCGGGCGATTCGATCGGAGGGCAGATCTTGGATCTCGCGGCCCTCGAACTCGATCGTGCCCGTCTTCTTGCGCAGCATGCCCACGATGGACTTGAGCGTCGTCGTCTTGCCGGCGCCGTTGCGGCCGACCAGGGTCACGACCTCGCCGCGCTTCACATTCAGGCTGACGCCGTGAAGCACATGACTCTCAGCATACCACGCGTGGAGATCGCGCACCTCAAGCATCGATGCCGCCCAGATAGGCGTCGATCACGCGCTGGTCGTTGCGCACGGTTTGATACGGGCCTTCCGCGATGACCCGCCCGAATTGCAGGACGACGATGTGATCGGAGAGCTGCTCGACCACGTTCATGTTGTGCTCGACCAGCACGATGGTGCGCCCGCGCGCGGTTTCGCGCACGAGTTCCACTACCGAGTCGACGTCCTCGCCGCCCAGCCCGGAGGTGGGCTCATCGAGCAGGAGCAGCACCGGGTCGAGCGCCACGGCGATCGCAAGCTCGAGCGCACGTTTCTTGCCGTACGGCAGCAGCGCGGCCAAGCCTCGGGCGTCCGACGCCAAGCGGACCCGCTCCAAAATGGCCAACGCCGGCGCTTCAAGCGCGGCCGACGCGCTTCCCGGTACCCAAAAGCGCGGCGCGAGCGATGTCTTGGACAGCAGCGCCACTTGGACGTTGTCGATCACGCTCAAGTGCGGGAAGATGCTCGTGATCTGGAAACTGCGCACGATCCCCATGCGCGCGATGTCCGCAGCTCCAAGCCGGGTGATGTCGCGTCCGTTGAATTCGATGCTGCCCGCGGAAGGGCGGAGAAAACCGCTAAGCAGGTTGAACAGCGTCGTCTTGCCGGCGCCGTTCGGGCCGATGATCGCGTGAGTGCGCCCCTCGCTGACCTTGATCGACACGTCGTCGAGCGCGCGAAAGCCTGCGAACGTCATCGACAGTCCGCGGGTGCATAGCAACGGCGACGCTGCGTCTGCCATGGGCCCCCAAGTTAGCGATTGCTCAAGGGGCGCCCTCCGGCCCTAGGGCGCCGGTCCGCGCCGGACGAACCCTCGCGTCAGGAAAGGAAACGATTCATGCGGTCTCACGTCATGGCGCGATTGATGCTTGGGTTGGTCGCCTTTGTCGGCCTTGCCGCCGTCGCGTGCAACACGACGACTTCGGCCCCGGTTTTTTTCGGGCCGCAGCACCTATATGTGACCGACGAAGGCTCCCCGAGCAAGATCTTCGTCTACACGTTGCCGGTTTCGGCCACGAGCACCCCCGCCGTCACCGTGCTGACGACCGGGAACCTCGCGCAGAACCCGTGTTTTGACGGAGCGGGGCACATCTACGTCCCTCTGGGAGTTGCCGCCGACCTGCCAGTGTTCAACCTGCCGCTGACCACGGGGTCGATCCAAGCGTTCACGCTTCCGGTGACCAACGCGGAGGACTGTCATTTCGACGCGGCCGGAAACATGTATGTCGCCTTCGGGGTTGCCAGCATCGGCGTTTTCCAAGCACCTGTGCAGTCCAGCTCGACTGGGGGCACGCCCATCACCGACCAAGTCAGCGGGCCATTCGGCGTGTGGACGGATGCGGCCGGAGACGTCTTCGTCGCTGACGAGACGTACGTCACCGAATACTCCTCGCTTGGCTCCGCCAACGCGCTGCTCGCTAAGTTCGGCACGATCCAAGGGGGCTCGAACTTCGGCGCGGCGATCGGGCCGACGGGAAGCCTGTACGTCCCCAACGGCACTGCCCGCAATCAGATCGACGTGTACGACCCGCCGTTCACGAATTCGAGCGCGAAGAACGCTTCCAAGACCATCACGGTGCAGGCGTTGACGAGCTCCAACTACCTGACATGGGTGTCGTTCGACCGCGCGGGCGATCTTTACGTCGGCGCAAGCGACAACACCCTGACCGCCAATCACGTCTTCGTGTTCCCGCCGCCGTACACCACGGTGGGCGTCGACTTGAACACGGGCACGCTGAAAGTGCGCGGCGTGGCGATAGGCCCCTGACTCATATGACAGATGAGAAATTGGAGCGCCTCCGGCACACGGCGGCGCATCTGCTCGCACACGCGGTCGTCGACACGTTCGGGAGCGAGGTCAAGCTCGCGATCGGTCCAGCGATCGAGAACGGGTTCTATTACGATTTTCTCAAGGACACGCCGTTTGTGGCGGAAGATCTGCCGGGCCTCGAAGCTCGCATGCGGGAGCTCATCGGACAGAACCTCGAGATGCACGGCAAGCCCATCGGCCGCGCTGAAGCCGAAGCATACTACAAGGAGCGCAAGCAGCCGTTCAAGCTCGACATCCTGGCCGGCATCCCCGCGAGTGAGCCGCTGACGATGTACAAGATCGGCACGTTCACCGACTTGTGCCGCGGCGGCCATGTGGAGCATAGCCGCGATGTCGGCGCCGTCAAACTGCTATCCATCGCCGGCGCATATTGGCGCGGCGACGAGAAGAATCCGATGCTGCAGCGCATCTATGGCACCGCATTTCCCACGCAGGCGGAGTTGGACGCCTATCTCCACCAGTTAGAGGAAGCAGAAAAACGCGATCATCGCCGTTTGGGACGCGAACTCGATCTGTTCTCCATCGAGGAGGAGGCGGGTCCGGGCCTGATCTTCTGGCATCCTGCCGGCGGCCGCGTGCGCGCCGTCATGGAAGACTTCATCCGCGGGGAGCTGCGCAAGCGGGGCTACGAGCCGGTGTACACGCCGCACATCTCGCACGAAGATCTGTTCGCGACGAGCGGCCACCTCGAGACGTATTCCGAGAACATGTTCGGGCCGATCGAAGTGGAAAAAGAACGGTATCGCGTCAAGCCGATGAACTGCCCCGGCCACATCCTGATCTACAAGTCGCGGCAGCGCTCGTACCGTGATCTCCCGTTGCGCTTGGCGGAGTTCGGCACGGTCTACCGTTACGAGCGGTCGGGCACGCTGCTCGGTCTCGTGCGCGTCCGCGGCATCACGATGGACGATGCGCATCTCTTCTGCACGCCGGAGCAACTGCAGGCTGAGTTCGAGAACACGGTCAATGCGGCCCTCACCGTGCTCAAAGCGTTTCAATTCACGGACTACAAGATGTATGTCTCCACGCGACCCGAAAAGGCGCTTGGCGATCCGGCGTTATGGGAGCGCGCCACTTCTGCCATCAGGGCGGCCTGCGATCACGCGGGTCTGCACTATCAGATAGACGAAGGCGGCGGCGCGTTTTACGGGCCGAAGCTCGACGTCACCGTGCGCGACGCGATCGGCCGCGAGTGGCAGCTCTCGACCGTGCAAGTCGATTTCAACCTCCCCGAGCGCTTCAAACTGACCTACATCGCCTCTGATGGCACGGAGCAACGTCCGGTGATGATCCACCGCGCTTTGCTCGGCTCGCTCGAGCGCTTCTTCGGCGTCCTCATCGAGCATTTCGCGGGAGCCTTTCCCGTGTGGCTCGCGCCCGTGCAAGCGGTCGTGCTGCCGATATCTGAGGATCAGATCCCGTATGCGCAGAGCGTCGCGGCGAAGCTGAGCGAGGCGGGCTTCCGCGTCGAAGTCGACGGCTCGAACGAGCGGCTGCAAAAAAAGATCCGCAATCAGCAGCTGCGCAAGGTGCCCTACATGCTCGTCACGGGCAAGAGCGAGGTCGCGGCCGGCGAAGTCAACGTGCGCGCGCGCAGCGGCGAACAGGAATCCATGAAGGTGGACTCATTCGTGGCCAGACTCAGCGCCGAGGTCGCGGCCAAGACTTAAAGCATGCGGCTATTGGGGATTGAAACATCGTGCGATGACACCGCGGCGGCGGTCGTCGTGGACGGACGCGTGGTGGAGAGCAGCGTGCTCGCCTCGCAGGACGAATTCCACAGCGAGTATGGCGGCGTGGTGCCGGAGATCGCCAGCAGGCGGCATGCGGAATCGCTTGGCGCGGTGATCGAACTGGCGCTGCGCAAAGCTAAGCGCGGTTTCGGCGACCTTGACGGCGTTGCGGTGACCTGCGGGCCCGGCCTGGCCGGCAGCTTGGTGGTGGGCGTCGCGGCCGCACAGGGCATCGCCTATGCCCGCGGGCTGCCGGCGTACGCGGTCAACCACTTGCACGGCCACCTCTTCGCCAACTACTTGGAAGACCCGGAAGACCCTGCGCGCCGGCCGCCCGACGCGCCGTTTGTGTGCCTCATCGTCTCCGGCGGGCACACCGATTTGATCGCAGTCGACAGACCCGACCGGCACCGGCGCATCGGCCGAACGCTCGATGACGCCGCGGGCGAGGCTTTCGACAAAGTCGCGCGCCTGCTCGGGCTCGGATTCCCCGGCGGTCCGGCGCTGGACGCGCTCGCCGCGAGCGGCGACCCGAAGGCATTCGCGTTCCCGCGCAGCCTTATACACGACGGCACGTTCAACTTCAGCTTCTCAGGCTTGAAGACGGCGGTGCGCTATCATCTCAACGCGCATCCTTTGGACGCCCTCGAACGGCGCGCCGATATCGCGGCCAGCTTTCAAGCGGCGGTCGTGGACGTGCTGTGCGCGAAGACGCTGCATGCCGCCGAAACGCTGGCAGTGGAGACGATCGCCTTGGCGGGCGGCGTATCGGCGAACTCAAGCCTGCGCGCGGAACTGCGCAAGCGGGGCGAGGCGCGCGGCCTGCGGGTGCTGGTACCTGCGCTTCAATACTGCACGGATAATGCCGCGATGATCGCGGCCGCCGCCTTCTATCGCGGCGAGGCTGCGCGGGTCGCACCTGCGGCGCTTCAAGCGGATCCCAATTTTGCTTGGTAAGCGCCCCTCCGGGGAGTACGACCGCGGCGAGCGCAAGGAGTTAGGACGCGAGTTCCGCTCCTGGCTTGTGGGCTGCGGCATCGTGCTGCTGATCGTGCTCTTGACGTATGCCCTGTATGCGGTTTTGCTGATCAGCAGCCACTGGCGCGGCTGATCAAGCTGCGCCGGCGCGGATGATCTTCAAGAAATTGGTGCGGCCACGCACGCCCATCGGCGTGCCCCCGACCACGACGACGGCTTCGCCCGGATCGACCGCTTTGCGTTCGAGCAGCTCTGCTTCCACGGCCGCGAGCAATTCGTCGGTCGTGCGCGCGAAGTCCATGATGCACGTCTGCACGCCGTGGTCGAGCGCCAACCTGCGCGCCACCGCTTCATCCGGCACGAACGCGTAGATAGGCACGCAGGGGCGATCCTTGCTGACGATGCGCGCGGAGAAACCCGAGCGCGTGAACGCGGCGATCGCCCGCACGTCGATGCTCTCGGCGATCGTGCACGCGGCGTGCGAGATCGCATGCGAGTCGTTGCTCACGCGCGGACTGCGCAGCGCGTAGAGCGGCGAGTGGGCTTCGGCTTCGAGCGCGATGCGCACCATCGTGGCGACGGCCTCGACCGGGAACTCGCCGGCGGCCGTCTCCTCGGACAGCATGGTGGCATCCGTGCCGTCCATGATCGCGTTGGCGACGTCGGAGGCTTCTGCGCGCGTCGGCCTCGGCGAGTGCACCATGGACTCGAGCATCTGCGTCGCCGTGATGACCGGTACCAGATGCGCGGCGGCTTGCCGGATGATCAACTTCTGCAGCGTCGGAACTTTTTCGGGAGGCATCTCCACGCCGAGGTCGCCGCGCGCGACCATCACCACGTCCGTCGCCCTGAGGATGGCGTCGAGATGCTCGATCGCTTCAGGCTTTTCGATCTTGGCGACGACCGGAACGTCTCCACCGGCCGCGGCGATCGCTGCCTTCGCATCGGCGACGTCCTGCTCCGAGCGCACGAACGACAGGGCGATGAAATCGACTTGGAGCCGCACGGCATGCGCGAGATCGGCGCGATCCTTATCGGTGAGGCTCGGCGACGAAACGGCCACGCCCGGCAAGTTCATGCCGGCGTGCTCGCGCAGCCAGCCTCCGTGGACGACGTCGCAGACCACGCTCGTGGGGGTCGTCTTTCGGACGCTGAGTTCGATGGAGCCGTCCGACAGCAAGATGCGATCGCCGGGCTTGACGTCTTTCGGGAGGGCGGCATAGGCGGTGGAGACGCGCGCCGAGGTTCCCTGCACGGGTTCGGTCGTGATCTCAAACGTCGAGCCGTTTTGCAGCAAGACCGGCGCGTGATCGACGAGCGGACCCGTTCGGAGCCTGGGGCCTTGGAGATCGGCGAGGACGCCGACGGACCTGCCCGCCCGCGACGATGCTTCGCGTGCCGCGCGCAGCCAGTGCTCGAGATCCTCGACGCTCGCGTGCGACATGTTCACCCGAAAGACATCGACGCCCGCAGCGATGAGTTTGTCTAACATGCCGGGAGCGCGGCACGCCGGGCCGACGGTCGCCACGATCTTGGTGCGCCGGATCTGGGTCACGAGTTTTTCCGAGCTTCGCTCGGAACGCTACATTCAGGATGCTGAGCCAGCCAAGCCTGGACGCCCTCGCGGACCACTTCGCGCTCGACTGCGTGCAAGCGCTCGAGCGCGGCCGCCTCGTCGTCGTGAGCATTCAAGGGGCAGGCCCTGCGCGCGACCACCGGGCCCCGATCCACTGCAGCGGTGATCTGCATCAGCGTGGCTCCGGTCATCGGCAGCTTTGCGGCAAGCGCGTCGCGCAGCGCGTGCGCGCCGCGGAAGACCGGACTGCGCGTGCCGTCGGGCAGCGTCACCGTGTCATCCGATGGATCGTCCGGCAAATACGCGGGGTGCAGGTTCAGCACGCCGTCGAAGCCGGCGTCGAGGAACTCACTTGCAAGCACGTGCATCCAGCCCAAGAGCAGCACCAAGCGGATACCGCGGGCTTTCAAAAGATCTGCGAGCGCTCGCGCATAGCCGGAGCGCGTTTGCGCGCTGCGATCGAATGGCATGAGCTCGACCGCGATGCCGGCGCGGCGCGCGCGCTCTATGGCGAAGGCTTGCGGGTTGTTCGAAACCACAAGCCGCAGCTCGAGCGGCACGATGCCTGCCCGCACATCCTCGATGACGCTTTGCAGGTTCGTGCCGTTTCCCGAGACCAAAACCGCGGTAGGAACCGCTTCGCGGACCGGATTCACGCGAGGACCACGCTTGGCCCGCCGGCATGGCGTGGTTCGATCTCGCCTGCGATGAATGCCCGCGCATCCTCAAGATCCGGTATGGGCTTCTCACGCAGCGCGGCGTCGGCGGCGCGTACCGCTTTTTGCGCATCGCCCGCGGAGACGATCATGCAAAAACCGATACCCATGTTGAACGTCCGGTACGCGTCGTCGCGCTCCAGGCGCGCCTCAGCGACGACGAACCGTTCTATCTCTGGAATCGGCCAGCGCGCAGGCACGAAGCGCGCAGCAAGACCTTCGAGAAGCACGCGCGGCACGTTGTCAAGCAGACCGCCGCCGGTGATGTGCGCCATGGCCTTTATGCTCACGCCGACTGCCTGCACCGCACGCACGTGCGGCAAATAGCTCGGGTGCACGGCGAGCAACGCATCGGCGATCGTCCGCGGCTTCTTGCCAAGCGGCGAATCCCAGCGTTCACGCGCGATCGCCCGCCGCACTAGCGAGTAGCCGTTGGTATGAAAACCGTTGGCGGGCAAGCCGACGATCGCGTCGCCGGCGACCACGCGGCTGACGTCGATCATCGCATCGCGCTCGACAGCGCCGACGATCGTGCCCGCAAGGTCGAAATGCGACGGCGTATACACGCCCGGCATCTCGGCGGTCTCGCCGCCTAAGAGCGCTACTCCGTTCTCCGAGCACGCGGCTGCGATGCCGCTGACCACGGCCTCGGCCATGTCCGGGTCGAGCTTGCCCACCGCCAGGTAGTCGAGAAAGAACAACGGCTGCGCGTTCGCGCACAAGATGTCGTTGATGCAATGCTGCACGAGATCGCGGCCCACGCCGTCGAAGCGGCGCAGTTCGGCGGCGACGAGAACTTTTGTGCCGACGCCGTCGGTGCTCGCGACCAGCACCGGGTCGCGGTAGCCGCGAAACTCAAACGCGCCGCCGAATCCGCCGATGCCTTCGAGTATCCTGGGATCCCGATTCCGCTCGAGCAGCGACCGGTAGCGGGTGACGGCTTCATTGCCGGCGTCGATCGAGACTCCAGCCCCCGCGTACGCGTCAGACAATGCCTACGACGATCCTCCGATTCCAGAGCCTCGTTCGGGGAACGGACCTAAAGGTCCGTTGCTACGGACCGAGCGGCCCGTTCTTGCAGGCCCAGAGCCTGCTCCGGACAAAATAAGGCGCCTACCCAAGACCTGCGCTGCCGCCTATAGGGATTCATCTTACTAATGAAGATCCAGGTTTCTCATGAGAAGCCGCAACGTGTTGCGGCTGAAATGCTCGCTCTTCCCATTTTCGCCGACCCGGAGCCCGAAGATGCCGTCGTTTCCGTCGACCGGTCAATGGGCGGCATCATCAGAGAGCTGTACCGCAATGGCGAACTCAAGCGCCGCGAGGACGAGCTCCATGTGATACCCTCGACGAAGCTGCGCGCGAAGCGCGTCGCGCTCATCGGGCTTGGGTCCAAAGCGCATTTTTCGGCTGCTGGGATCCAGCGCTTCGCGGGTCTGGCGGTGCGGGCTGCTTCGCGGCGCGGGCTGACAAGCGTGGCGTGCGTGCTTCCCGAGTCGGTCGCTCTCGACCCCGCCGAAGCCGGCGAGCTTTTCGCCGAAGGCGCCTTGATGGCGACGTTCGATCCCGCGCCCTATCGCAGCAACAACGAGTCGCGCGGTGCGGAGGTCAAGTCGGTGATCCTCATCGCACCGGCGGCCAATGCGCGCAGTCTCAAAGCCGGTATCGCGCGCGGGTTGGCGCTCGGCGAGGCGGTCAACGCGGTGCGCGAGATGGTCAATCTTCCTTCCAACGACATGACGCCCTCGCATCTCGCGGAACGTGCGAAGGCGTTCGGCAAGCAACACGGCCTGAAGGTCACCGTGCTCGATCGCGCTGAGATGAAGCGCATGGGCATGGGTTCTTTTCTGTCGGTGAGCGCCGGCAGCGAGGAGCCGCCGAAGATGATCGCGATCGAGTACCGCGGCGACAAAAGCACCAAGACCACCTTGGGGCTGGTCGGCAAGGGCATCACCTTTGACACCGGCGGCATCTCGCTCAAGCCGGCGCAGGACATGGACGCGATGAAAGGCGACATGGCCGGCGGCGCGACCGTCATCGGCGCGATGGCGGCGATCGGGCAGCTCAAGCCCAAGGTGAACGTCATCGGCATCGTGTGCGCGACCGAGAACATGCCCTCGGGCAAGGCCACCAAGCCGGGCGACATCGTGCGCGCTATGAACGGAAAATCCATCGAGATCATCAACACCGATGCGGAGGGCCGCCTCGTCCTGGCAGACGGGCTGTGTTGGGCGCGCAAACTCGGCGCAACCCACTTGCTGGACATCGCCACGCTCACGGGCGCTGCGGTCGTCGCGTTCGGCCACACCACGACCGGCGTCATGAGCAACGACCGCGCATTGGTCGATCTGTTCCACCAAGCCACTGCGCCGTACGGCGAACGCTATTGGGAGCTGCCCTTGTTCCCGGAGTATGCCGAGCTGATCAAAAGTCCCATTGCCGACATGAAGAACAGCGGCGGGCGCCCTGCGGGCACCATCTTCGGCGCCATGTTCCTCAAAGAGTTCGTCGAGGACGTGCCGTGGGTCCACCTCGACATCGCCGGCACTTCGTGGGCCGAAAAAGACGGCGGGCATATCGTCAAAGGTCCTACCGGCGTCGCGCTGCGACCAATGGTTCGGCTTGCTGAACTCATGGCTACGCGCGCGCCGCACGGCCACGCCGATGAAGCGGCACAACGGCGCTTCCTCGCGACCTCAAGCGCGGAGGCGGCGCATAAAGGCGGCAATGGCAAGTCGAGCGGGCGCGTTCGGGCGCGTCGCTCGCGCGCGCCGCGTTAGCGCGAACTTTAGACTTTTCTGAGAATAACCTGGGATAAGCAGGGCCGAAATTCATAGGAGCCAACAAAGCTCCTTGCCCATGGTTGTGAGACGTTTCTTCGCAGGGGCGATCGGCGCTGCCGCGTTGGCGACGGCTGTGGCGTTCGCCGCGCTGCCCGCAAGCGCCGACGAGACCGGCCAAATCACCATCACCGTGACGGATGCGACGTCAAAAGCGCCGATCAGTTTGGCGCGCGTGCTGCTCGATGGACCGGTCCTCACGAGCGAGTTGTCGGGCCCGGACGGCAAAGTCTCATTCGTGGACGTACCGGTGGGCATCTATCGCGCGCGCGTGGCGAAGTCCGGCTACGATCCGGTCACCTCGGCCCAGTTCGAAGTGCTCGGCGCTCAAATCATCGCGGTCGATATCGCACTGGCCAAGTCGCAGTTGAAGTCGCTCGGCACGGTCACCGTCAGGTCGACGGTCACCATCAGCTCGAGCAGCATCTCCGATTCGAGCGCGACCCGCAAGCTCTCCGACACGCTCGCCGATGCGCTGAACAAATTATCAGGCGTGAGTCTTTCCACCGACCCCAACGGCTCCAGCGACGCGACGGTGACCGTCTCGCTCGAGGGGCACGATCCGACGCAGACGGCGCTGACCCTCGATGGCGTGCCGCTCAATGCTCCGGGAGTGGCCGGCGATTTGCGCCAGATCAACACGGACCTGTTCAGCAGCGCGTCGGTGAACTTCGGCGCGAGCGCAGGCGCGTTGGGCGGCGGCGTGGGCTTTCGTTCGGTAGAGCCGACCCTGACGTGGCAGGGCAAACTCTCGACGTCGGTCGGGTCGTACGGCAAGGCCGCGACCATCTTTTCAGAACAGGGCACGGCCGGCGGGCTGGGCATCGCGTTCACGCACTCGGTCCGCGGCAGCGACAGCCCGCTCGACCAGCAGATGTTCCTCGACACGAGCGGGCTCGATTACACGCATTTGGGAGCCAGCGAGAGCGGCGGCAACCTGCTCAAACTGCGCGCGCGGCTCGGCAGCGCCCAGACTCTCACCGGCACACTTGTCTCTTCCAATAACTATGATGACTTGCTGTGCACCCGCTTCACGGGCCCCGTGCCGTGCGGCTACGGCCCCGGCAACACCAGCTTCCGCCATTTTTCATTCGCCAGTCTTTCGGATACCGCGCTGGCCGGCTTGGTCGGTTTGCAGTTCACGCTGTTCGGCACGCAATCGACCTTCGATCGTGATTTGCTCGACCGCCTCGTGGCCGGCGTGCCGTCCCCGTTCGGCACGCGCACCGTGAACCAGACCCGCGGTGCCAGCATCACAGCCAACTTGCCTTCGCGCGAACGCCACACGTACTCCATACAAGCCACCACGAGCGACACGCACGTCACGGTCACACCGCTCGCGGGCTCGCCGAGCTTTTTCGCAAACGCCAACGGCTTGTCCGATTTCAGCACGCTCACGTTCTCCGACAAGATCAAGTCCAGCCCCAAGCTGACCCTGGGATCGCGCCTCGGCCTGAGCTATTCTTCGCAGACGTCCGCGTCGTTCATCGGCGGCGTGAATGCGGCATGGAATCCGAACGATTTCGACACGCTGTCCGGCACCTTCGATCTGGGCGGATCCGGCGCGTTCCCGTCGCGCGTCCAGACGTTGACCGACCCGGCTTCACTTCGCTTCGACTGCAACGCGGACGCGGGCTACGGCAGCGGCCCTGGAGACGAACCCGGCGCGCAGAGTTCGGTGTCCGCGCGCATGAGCTGGCAGCATAAGATGCGCGCCGGCCAAGTGACCGCTACCCTGTACCATCAGCTTCAAAACGACGTGCTGCTCAACACGCTCGTCAACGGCTCGGTCTTGCCGCCGGGATACTTTCCGCCGAATTACATCAACAACGCGCAACTCATCTTCCAATCGCCGGCTGGCTGCGCGACGCCGGCTGGGTTCGGTCCGAACAACCTCTACCTGAACGTGCCGATCGCGGGCACGCGCCGCGTCTACGAAGGCATCCAGCTCACCGGCGGTTTTCGCGCCGGGCAAAGCCTCGTGATCGAGCCCTACTACAACGTGCAGGTCGTCAAGGAACTCTCGAACGACCCCCGGCTGCTTGACCCGTTCTCCATCACCATTCCGGGCGCACAGCTGCCCGGCGTGCCGCTGCACCGCGCGGGCATGACGCTGGACTTCAAACCGCCGCGGTCGTCGATCGAGTGGCTCGCCGATGCGCAGTACGTCTCATCGAACAACTCGCAGAATCTGCCTGGGTATGTGACCACCGACGCCGGCGTGGCCATCCAATTCACGCACGGCACGCTGACCATCGCCGGGACGAACTTGCTCAACAAATTCGGCGGCGTGTTCGCGACGCCGGCCAACGCAGTGCCGCTGCCGACGCTCGGAGGGCCGCCGCTGCCCACCGTGGCGAGACCGCTTGCGCCGCGCCAATACTCGTTCACGTACAGCGTGAAATTCGGCAATCTGCCGGCGGGTCAGAACGCGTCGCTGTTGGCGTCCGTAGGCGCGGCGCCGGGTCCGAACCGCCAGGGCTTCTTCGCCTCGCTTCCTGCCTTGAGCAAAACGCCGCCCGCCGAGCCGTTCGCGCTCGACAAGAAACCGACGTGCACCGGCGACACCGTTCCCACTGCCACAGCGCTGCTCGATCAGATCAAATCGTATGTAGCGGCGGTTGACGCTGCCAAGGGCCCGAGCGGTTATCCGCAGGCGCCGCCTGCCGACGCGCCCGCCATCACGGGCATGAACGTGACGTACCATCGAACCGACGACGCATACGCGCTCATCTTCACGGCGACCAAGTTCCAGACCATTCGCGGCATCATGTCCTGCGCGCAGGTGCACATCGGCAGCGCGGCGGACGCGCAAGCGCAGAATCTCTACGTGCCGCCGGTAAGCGCGTTCAGCCGCTTCCCGCTTGTGTACGCGCCGGCGCAAGGATTCTATCTCGTGCGTCAGCCGCAACAACCCGGCCAGGAGCAGTTCCGCTTGTTCCGCCTGCCAACCGCAATACCGAGCGCTCCATTTGCGTCGATCACCGCACCTGGTTGCACGGCAGAGTTGCGCCAGGCGGCTGAACCCTTGTTGGGCGCGCTGAACGCTTATTTCGCGAACTACGATCCGGCCAAACCGCCCGCGCAGGCGCCGGCCGGCTGGACCGTGACGCCGCACGTGCTCGCGAAGGGCTACTACGCGGAGCTGCAAGTCGAGGACATCTCGCGCCTGCCTGCGGTGCTGTATTGCGGCCACGTCTCGGCCGCGACGAGCGACGAGATCAAGGCGCTTGGATTAGACGGCGCGCGGCCGCCGACGCTGAACTACACGCCTTCGATCGGAATCTATTTGATGCGCTTCAATCCGCAGCAGCGCGGCCAAAACTAATGTAGTGCCGGGGCTTTAGCCCCGGAAATCACGCGGTTTGCGCGGGCTCCAGCGGGCGGCCGGCGGCGACGGCCAACGCGATGTCGATGCGAGAGCGCAGACTGCACTTCGAAAGAATGTTGCCGATGTGGAACTCGACCGTTCGCGGCACGATGTGCAGCAGCTCGGCGATCTCGGCGTTGGTCTTGCCGTTCGCGATGAGCAGCGCGATGGCGTGCTCGCGCTGACTTAAGAGACCCTTGTGCTGCTGCCAACGACCAGGGCGGAAGCGATGCGCGCGGGCGAGCGCTCGGGCGCGGTCGCCTTCGTGTTTGGCTCCCATCAAGTCGAACGCTTCGACCACCTTGCCGAACAGCGCGCGATCCTTGCAGGCGTCGGCGACCGCCAGCTGCAGATACCCGCGCCAGTAGGCCATCTGGCCCTTTTCCGCCACGCCCAGCAAGAGGCTGCGAGCCGTGTCGACGTCACCATCCAAGAGCGCGCGGAAACCGTCCACTTCCTGAAGCAGCGCGGTTGCGACGGAGGACCCGCCGGCGCAGCGTTGGGCGAGCGCCTCGCGTGCGGCTGCCGCTTCGCTGCGACGACCCAAGCCGTAGGCGATGCGGGCGATGCCGGCCTGGGCACGCAATTCGTGGGCCTCTGCGTGAGCCTGCGCCGAGCCGCCGTTGAGCGCGACCTTGTAGAACGCGAGCGCTGACTCCATCCGCCCGAGCAGCTCATCCACGAAGCCTGCGATGTATGCCGCGGCGCGATTCTCGGCAGGGCACAGATCGAGCGCGCGGAGTTGCGTCAGCGTCGCTTCGGCGGCTTCGAAGTCGCCGAGCATCGCCAATAACGCGGTTTGCTGGCCGAGCGCGCGTCCATAGAATGCTCGGTTCGTTTCGCGCACCGAGTTGCCGGCGCTGATGCTCAAGCCCAAGGCCTCGCGCAAACGGCCCTGGTCGGTCATCACGCTGGCCAAGTTGCTCATCAGCAGCGAACGGACCGCATTCGACTTGTTGCCCTGGAAGTCGATGCCGTACCGGCACCAGCGTTCGAACTCGGTGATGTCGCCGGCGAGATCGTTGAGATAGCAAAGAATCGCGCAGCCGCCGGCCACGTCTTGCGCGAGATCGGCCGCCGCGCCGGCTCGAACCGCTTCCTCGACGATGGCGACGCCTTTGGCGGGTTCTCCGAGCCGGGCCACGACGTGGCCGTAAACGCAGTTGAGTCTGACCGCCTCGCGCCGATCGCCCCGCCCGTTCAGCGCGACGATGCCGCGCTCGAGCGCGTCGCGCGCCTGCTCCAGGTCGCCCAAACGCTCGAAGATGGATCCCAAGAGGCGCAAGATGCGCGGCAAGAATTCGGGGGCGACCGTCGGCGCGGCCTCGAGCGCTTCGACGAGCAGCGGTTGCGCGGTCACGTGATCGCGCGTGCTTTCCCAAGCAGCTTCCGCATAGCGCAGTTGGGCCACCACGCGCAAGCGCGGCGGCGCGCCGCCGCTTGCTGCTTCGAATGCCGCCATGGCCGCTTGCGCTTCGACCTTGCGGCCGGTGGCGCGCAGCGCTGCCGCGATGCCGGCGTGGGCTTCGGTCGCGGTGTCGGAAACTGGGTGCGCAAGTTCCAGCGCGCGTTTGAATGCGCCCAGCGCCTCCGAAGGCGCGGCGCGATCGAGGCTTGCCCAACCCAATTGGTTGTATTGGATCGCGGCGGCTTCGTGGCGCCCGGCGCCGGCGAGGTGAGCCGCGCGCTGGCGATCGTCGGTCGTGATCGACGCGAGTTTACTGTGGCGGCGCGCGCGAGCCTTGTCATCCAGCACCGAATAGCACGCTTCGCGCAGCAGCGCGTGGCGGAATTGATAGCTGTCTTCCTGCCGCGTCAGGATGCCGTAATCCACGAGTTCCAAGAGCGCCGCCATGGTCCGGCCTTGCGTGAAGTTGGCAAGGCGGCCCAGAAGCGACGGGGTCAGCGGTTGGCCGTGGGTGGCAAGCCATCCGGCTATGTCAGCGGCGTCAAGAGACAGAGCCCGGAGGCGCTCGTTCAAGGCCCAGCGCAGGTCCGGTGAAACGCCGGCGTCGGATGACCGCCCGTCGGCCAGCAACAGCTCCACGTACAGCGGGTTGCCTGCGGTTCTCTCATCTAGGGCCTGGAGGGCGGTTTCGTCCAGGGGCAGCTTGGGCGCGAGGGCAGCGACCAGGGTGCGCAGGTTCTCCCGGTCCAGGCCCCGGAGGCGGGTCACGCTGGCCAGGTCGCTGCGGGCCAGGGTGGCGGCGAACTCGTCGAAGAGCGCGGTTCCCGGTCTTCCTGCAAGATGCCACAAAATCGGCAGGTCCTGGAGCCTATCGATGCAGTACCGCAGTGTTGTGAGCGTTTCGGCATCGGCCCAGTGGAGATCGTCCACCTGGAGCACGAAGCCCCACTCCCCCGCCGCCTCTTCCAGCGCGCTGCGCAGGTGCCAGAGTCTGTCGGCTTCGCCTGACTCGACCAGCGCTCGCAAGGAGGTCGCTTTCACCCGCCCGCTGCGGTGCATACCGCGGACGAGCGAGATAAGCGTGTCTGCGGCGAGATGCCCTGCACCGAGAACGCACCCAGAATAGAAGACGGACCGCGTGCGGGACAAGAGTGAGCGGCTTTCGGACAGCAACCGGGTCTTTCCGACCCCGGGTTCGCCAAGCAAGAGCATGGCTGGCCTGCTGCTGGAGCATAGCGCTTGCAACACGTCGTTCCGGCCGATTAACGGGCCTGCTGGGACCCGAGCGGCTGCCTTACGACTGTGGATTTCCCTAGTGAGTGCCACGCCCAGTTGCCTTATGCTGTCCTTAGCGGCTAGCGCCGCGTGTCAAATGGAGGTCAGGAAATGGGGGGACGTTTCCTCTATCTCGTCGCTGCGGGAGTGATGGTCGCATGTCTGTCGGGATGCTCCGGCGCGTCATCGATTCCGACGCCGCCTGGTATGATGAGCCCGACTGACAACACGCCCAAGATCCCGTTCGTCGCGGCTAAAGTATCGCGTTAGTGTTGGTTCCGCCAAAAGCGAAGCTCGCAAGGGCGGAACTGTAAAGCGTTCCCTTGCCGGACCGGGGGTCTCTGTGGCCCCCGTGGGACTACCAAGCGCGAGGTCAGTTCGGTGGGGGTTCAGCTTCGGGACCGCGCGCTGTCGCTAAAAGCGCGCGGGGCCCGAGGCATTATCTTTGGGCCCCCTCCAATTCTCGGACGCGCCCTGTCAATTCCTCGTGGATTCCTGCCGGATAATGCCCGGTGAAGCAACCCATGCAAAAATCTTTGCGGTCCCGGGCCGTGGACGCTACCAGCCCCTCCTCGCTGAGGTAGCCTAGCGAGTCCGCCCCTATAACCTTGCGTATTTCCGGGACACCCATATTGGCGGCGATGAGCTCGTCGTACGTGGCAGTATCCACACCGAGGAAACATGGGTGCCGCATGGGAGGGCAGGTGATTCGGACGTGGACCTCCGTGGCGCCGGCCCGGCGCAGCATGGCGACGATCTGGCGGGTCGTCGTGCCGCGCACGATC